>CAMOEH010000001.1 GCA_946612055.1 uncultured Bacillota bacterium
TGTACTTCATGAAAAATACCCCTCCTCCTGTTGTCCAGGATTTGGGGTACAGTTCATTTGAGATGAGACCCAAAAGTTGGACTTCCAACTGGAGGGTCTCTTTTCTATGAGGTTCACGAAAGAATTCAAATTGGAATGCGTCAAAAAACACAAAGTCGGGGAGCGCATCGACCTTCTGGAATCGTATTGCTTCTAAACGAAGGCCGCATTCCGCGTAAAGGACCGATACGGCCAGAAGAAATGAGCAACCGTTTTGTAAATGGTCCTATTATCTTTAATCGGCGTTATTCATCATAAGGATGATCGTAACGAATGATAAATTGGTAATGTGAGCTTAATTTTTCTTTCAGGAATTCCTCTATCTTTCCGTTTTCCTCTTTGCCATAAGGCAAAAGTACTTCTAGTTGCACTTCGTTACCTTTCAAATGCAAATCA
This sequence comes from uncultured Bacillota bacterium, assembly GCA_946612055.1. Next base: position 436 of record CAMOEH010000001.1, read on the forward strand.
TGGCAGGAATAAGAAGGATCTATTTCTTTTAACAAAGCATCGATTCTTCGTTCTAACGCCAAAGAATCTTCATCGATTGGATCGGGGTGAATCGTGACCTCGCAACGGAAGAAAGAAGAAAGCTCCTTTTCAATCTCATCAATGAGTTCATGACTCTTCTGAAAGGAAAGAGATGCATTCAATTCAACGTGAAGCGTGAGGAAGCGTTTTGTTGGCCCATATTGATGGATAATGATGTCATGTACCCCATAGATTTCAGGATGAGACAATACCTTATTTTTAATTTGTTCCACCATCTCATGGCTAAGAGCCTCTCCAATTAAAGGAGAAGAAGTGCCTTTGATCATCTTGATTCCGGAATAGATGACGAATAAGGAAACCGCGATCCCCATATATCCATCTAAGAAGCCATAACCGAGGGTTAAAGAGAGGATGCCGGCTATTGCAACGGCGGAAGTGGCCATCGTATCGGTCATCGCATCAAAACCAGTTGCCTTGATCGAAACAGAATTCACGGCTTTTGCTAGTCCAAAACAAAAATAAGATTGGATGGCCTTTAGCAAGATAGCGACCCCTAATAGAATCATCGTCAAAACGTCATAAGAGGTTTCGTCGTGGCGGATGACGCTTTCGATGGATGAACGCAAGAGATCCACGCCGGCGGCTACGATGAAGATCGCGACGATGAGTCCGGCAATCCATTCGATGCGTTCATGACCAAATGGATGTTTGCTGTCGGCCGGCTTCCCTGCCATCGAGAAACCAACAATCGTGATGATGCAATTGCTTAGATCGCCAACGTTATTGATGGCGTCGCCAACGATAGCCATCGAAAAGACCCAAGCGTTCTTGCTGGCTAAGAAAATAGCAAGGAAGGCTTTGATTGCAATTAACAAGGAGTTGATGAAAATACCGAATCCTGCAGCTAATTTGCCGTGTTTTAAGCGGACAGATTCATCGTTTACGTTTTGATAATCCTTGATGAAAAGTTTGCGAAGTAGGGTGACCATGCACATACCTTAGATGGTCGAAGCGGGGTTAATCAAGATAAACAGTTTGGATTTTTCTCGTATTTAAAACTAGATGTCTTGACAACATTAACTAGTATCATAAACTAGATGTGGAGGTTATCATGAGCGTCAACGACATTGCATTGCCCAAATATACTCCAACCATGGAGCTATGGAACGCCATCACCCACGCTTTAGGCGTCTGTTTCGTTTTGATCGCTTCGCCTTTTTTAATTGGGAAGGCCGCTAGTTCTCACGACGGCTTAACCTGCGTATGCGCAGCCATTTATCTTTTCAGCATGTTGCTTTGCTATCTTGGAAGCACCGTCTATCACGCCTTGATTCCAGGCAATCAAAAAAAGATTATGCGCGTCCTTGATCACGATAACGTCTTCTTTTTGATCGCGGGATCTTATTTGCCCTATTGCCTTTTGGGATTGAGGAATTCGCCTTGGGGCTATGCCATCTTTGGAATCGTCGTTTCTTTTTCTCTACTTGGCATCATTCTCAATTCGATCAATATCCAGAAATACGAAAAATTCTGCACGGCCGTTGAAATCATCATCGCTTCGACAATTGTCTCGGCTTTTTACCCCTTATGGAAAACCATTGGTCCAGGAGGAGTAGTTTCCTTATTTGCTTCGGGCTGCTTCTATTGGATTGGGGCCGTCTTATATGGGGTAGGAGGGAGAAAGAATCCGTGGTATCACACGGTCTTTCATCTCTTCATTTTAATCGCGACGATAATTATGTTTGTTTCGATTTATCTCTTCGTGATTTAAAGATGCACGTGCCTTCTCTTTTATTCCGCTTCCAAAATCATTTGGCGGAATTTTTTCAATCCTTCTAAGGCGGCTCCATGATAATGAATGATGCCTTCAAGGCTTAGATTATTCCGTTCCGCGATTTCCGAGACGAGATCGCCTTCATAATGAATCGCTTTGATGGCGGAAGCAACTTGCCCCCAGCGCACCGTGCCCATAAAAATCGGCCGATGCCAATCGCGGACCCCATCATTATCATGAATATGGAAACACGCGAGGCGACTTCCTAATGCACGGATGAATTTCTCCGGATATTCAGGATCCAGATAGGTGAACATATTGGTATGCCCGATATCAAGGCAAGCTTTGAAATTGGGCGAATTCATGATGTCGACATGCTCGATGAAACTTTCTGGTGAGGAGCAGGCGGCAGGGCGGGCCCGACTGCCATCTTTCTCCCAATTAAACATATTCTCGGTGCAGATTGTGACGTGATTGGCGATAGCAACCGGTAGAAGAAGTGAGAAGAAGTTGTCTTTGTTTTCCTTTGCCGTCCAATTATTCCAAGGATGGATCACGCAGTTTTTGATGCCCATGATGCCACAGATCTCAATGCATTTTTTGGTGACTTCCAACATCTTTTGGTCATAACCTGGCTCTTCTTTGTGAATGGGGAAAGGGGTATGGGCTTGTATGGGGACGATGCCAACTTCATCGCAAACCTTTTTTAGATAGGCGGCATGGGCTTTATAATCGCCAGCCATGAGTTCATCCTCGTCGTTCATACAAGAAAACATCGAAATATCGACGGCTTCATATCCTAATTTGGCTAATTGGCGGATAGCCCCTTCTTGATTGGTATAACGGCAGAACAATTCGGTCATGGCGGCAAGTCTCATTTTGTCACGCTCCTCAATACAGCTTATATTTAAGCACTTTTTTCTTTTCTCGCCAGCATGCATAGGCGCATTCGCGCTATAATGGACCCCGAGGTTCTTTTTATGCGCATTCCCCCAACTCAAGACGAAATCAAAGACGCCATCTCTCATTTTGAAATCGATGGCCCCATTGCCCACATTACCCGTTGCGAAATCGGACACATCAATGATTCTTATGCCTTGGATGATGCTTATTTCCTCCAAAGGCTTTCTTCTGCCGCTTTCCCTCACCCAGAGCAAGTCATGGCAAACGTTGAAAAAGTGACCGATGCCCTTCATGCCTCGTTAAAAGAAGAAGGGGAAAACGAATTTCTTCATTCGTTGACCTTAGTCCCAACAAAAGAAGGCAAGCGCTTCTATTTCGATAAGAAAGGTGAATGCTGGAGAATGTATCTTTTTGTTCCCGGCTACGTCTACAATTCCCCCAAAAATAACGCGATGTTCCTTGAAGCTGGACGTGCTTTTGGGGAATTTCAAAACCGCCTCCAACATTTTGATGCTTCCTCTTTATACGAAGTCATCCCTCATTTTCACGATACACCAAAGCGATATCGGGATTTCTTGGACGCAAAGAAGAAAGCGATTCCCTCTCGACTCGTTTCTTGCCAAAACGAGATTGCTTTCCTTGAAGAAAGAAGTAACCGCCTGTCGTTAGTGGTCGATGGGCTTAAATCGGGGAAATTGCCGTTGCGCATCACCCACAACGACACCAAGCTCAA
>CAMOEH010000002.1 GCA_946612055.1 uncultured Bacillota bacterium
TCCATCTCCGGCATTTTCCAATCGATGAGGATCAATGGGTATGGCTTATTCGCTTCATGGGCTTTTTTGGCCATCGCGATTCCTTTTAATCCCGAATCAGCAAGATCGACCTTCATGCCTTCTTTTTCCAAGATGAGTTTGGCGTGAGACAAAGCGATATCGTCATCATCGATAACAAGGACTTTCATGCCTTTGCAGTCGATATCGCGATCTTTGGCAGGCGAAGAATCGACTTTGGTCAAAGTCAACGTGACCGTGAAAATCGACCCTTCCTTTTTCTTGCTTTCGACATGGATACTCCCGTTCATCATTTCGGCAAGATTCTTGGTGATGGCTAACCCAAGCCCAGAAGAACCGTATTTGTTCAGCGAAAGAGGATCTTCTTGAGCGAAGGAATCGAAAACGTGGGGCAAGAATTCTTCGGAGATGCCAATGCCGGTGTCTTTGACGCGGAATTCGAGGGTTTGCTTATCGCCGAAGGAAGAAATATCAGAAATCAGCAAAGCCACTTTGCCTCCTTCTGGGGTGAATTTAACGGCATTGCCAAGAAGATTGATGAGGATTTGACGCAATTTCATGCCGTCCCCAATATAGGTTGAAACAATATGGCCATCGACGCGGCAATCGTATTCGAGCCCTTTTTCTTGGCATTGAGAAACAAACATCGCGTTGATCTGCTCCAAGATTTTTTCCAAAGAGAATTCTTCGTTTTTCAAAGAAGCCTTCCCCGATTCAATTCGCGACATGTCGAGGATATCATTAATCAAAGACAGCAAATGATCGGCCGAAGAACCGATTTTGAGGAGATATTCCCTCGTCTTGGGGGAGATGTCTGGATCATTTAAGGCGATATTGTCCAAACCGATGATCACATTCATCGGAGTGCGGATTTCATGGGACATATTGGACAAGAAGACGGTTTTCGCTTTATTTGCCGATTCCGCCGAGGATAAAGCTTGGCCAAGCAATTCGTTTTGAAGAATGGAGGCTCTCGTCTCTTCGTCGATGTTGGTAAAGCAAGCCCCGACTGCCCGGACCTCGTCTCCTTCGCGGTCTTCTGGATGCCTAACCCCGGCAAAACGAATCATCTCGTAAGAATCGACGCCATGACGATGAACCATATAACGGAAGGAAATAACGCGGTTATTTTTCAATGCCGTTTTGATATGGGAGGGATCAGCAAAGGCAAGGAAGCCATCTTTATATTTATCAACAACGTATTGGTCACAATAAGAAGACAATGTTTCTTTGTATGGGAAAGAAGCCCCTAAGTCAATGCCGTTTTCAAGATCGCCATGCTTTTGATAGCAAACGCCTTCATCGCTATCCAAATCGATGTAATAGACGCTCCAATAATCAGAAGAAAGGGCCGTGATCAAACGGCTTTGCTGGGTTTTTTCTTTTTCTTGCTCCAATAATTTTTCCTGCAAAGAAAGACGCGTCTCGAGCTCTTCTTGCTTGACTTTATTTTGGATCAATTCGGTTTCCGCTTTTAAACTCATTTTCGCGTTTTTGCGGATTTGGAGGATGATGAAGACGCTCATGGCAATCAAAGCAACCGCCACAAGAACGGAGGTGATGATCGAGCGCCAAATGATGCCATTCGATAAATCGGAGACGCGGGTTGCTAATGTCGTTTCGCGGATCAAATAGGTCAAAAACCAATCGGTATTGGGAACCGGGACATAGCTCATCGTCTCTTTGATGCCGTTATAAGTAAAAGAAACGGTTCCTCTTTTTAAGGAAGCGAAATCGGATCGAAGTTTTGTTAAAGAATAACCTTTGTCGAATTTGGCGATTTCCAAAGCCGTCAAAAGGTTATCTTCAACGGCTAGCCCTCCCAAAACCTCATTGCTCAAAGCGATGCCATCCTTGGTATAAATATTGGAGAAAGTCGTTTCGTTATTGCCCGCTCCCATCGAGATGCCTTTTAGCATCTCCGACATATCGATTTCCATGAAGCAAGAAACGAAGGTTTTGCTTTGGAATAAAAGATTCGTCGGAACGGCGATGACGACTTTCTTCTCTTCTTCTTGGAGATTGAAAATCGAAATATTTGCTTCCTGCAATTGGTCGTAATCGAATTGGTAATCGGCGATATTATCTTGCGTTCCAACCGAAGTATAGATCAAACCATCTTCATCAACGAAAGCGAATTTATCGAGGGTATAAAGCTGTTTCATCCTCGCTTGATAGGAACGAAGATGGGCATCGTCAGAAAGATCTTCCTCGTCCATCAAGGAGATCGCTGTATTCATGTCTTTGATTTTGCCTTGGATATTCGCGGAGACGACTTCTTCTCGGCGGGAAGCAAGTTCATCTAGATAAAGCAAAGAGACGTTTCTGGCGGCTTTGTCGGCATCGCGTTTGGCTCCATATCCCATAAGCAAGGTGCCCGTTAATAAAACGGCAACCGTAAAAAGAGAGCCAATGATGGCAATCGGAAGAATCGAACGGTTTAGCATCGACTTTTTGGACATGGTATTGCCTCTTTCTTAATAATATATAAGAAAACGAAAAGACGAAACGAGGCAAAAAGAAAGATACTCTTATTGCTTCATCGCGGCATTTTTAATATTCAGATAATATTCTTCGATCTTTCCCCTTGCGCGAGAGAAATATTTTTCCATCCCAGGATCGAATTGCTTGCCCATGTTCTCGATGATGATGCGATAGGCTTCATCGAAAGAGAATTCGTCTTTATAGACGCGCTTGCTGACGAGCGCGTCATAAACATCCGCGACCGCCATGACACGGGCTTCTAAGGGGATATCTTCCCCTTTTAAGCCTTCGGGATAGCCTTTTCCATCCCATCGTTCATGATGATAATGGGCAACGTTGATCGCGACCGCTTCGAGGTTTTTGTCGGTCACCTCTTTTAGAATCTCCGTCAAAATCTCCGCCCCTTTGGAAGAATGGGTTTTCATGATCTCATATTCTTCAGGGGTGAATTTGCCTGGCTTTCTTAAGACGACGTCATCGATTGTAATCTTCCCTAAATCATGCATAGGGGCGGCTTTGACTAAGCTTTGGTAGAAGAAATGATTGAGTTCCAAGGAAGAATCTTTCATCATTTCCTCCACGAGGAAACGGACGATATCGCTCGTCCTTTTGATGTGGCCTCCGGTGGAGTTATCCCTGCCTTCAACCATCGTTGCCATCCCCAAGACCAATTTATCTTGGAGAGCGACTTCTCGTTTCTTGATGATGGAGAAGACAAAGAAGAAGACACCTTGGATGGCAATCAAAATCGTCGTGCTGACGATAATACCGATCGTTGTTTCGGTTTTGTCTTCAGATCCGGTGACCATGATCTTGAAAATCCAAGATCCGACCGAATAGACGATCAAGATGAATAAGCCAAATAAAGCGACCATTGAATGGCCAAATAGCCTTCTTCGATCTCTTTTCAATAAAACCGCATAATAAACAAGGCCGATCGAAGCCCAGACGACAAAGATCAAAATCGATTCCTTAGCTAAATAATCCGCGGTAGCAAAATCGTTAGCGATGACCAAAACAGCAAAGCTAGCCGCGAGGACTAACCCTGAGATGCCAACAATCAAGCCCGTGTTTCCGTGGCTTTTATCTTTCCGGGCAGCGCTGACCGTCAAAGCGGAGATATAGGTATAGACGATGATGCCGCAGAAGGTATTGATATCGACAATCCAGCCAATGAGGACTCTGCCGAATAAAAGCATAACGGCCGTGACAATCGTGATGAGGATAATCACGCAACGGGGATTGCCGTTTTTATCTTCTTTGGTCAAGAATTTCGGGAAGATGCCATCTTCTGCCATCGATTGAATCAAATTGGATAAAGCGAGCATATTGCCGATTAAGCTCGTGGAAATGATCGCGAATAAGGCGATGACAAACATAACTAGTCCTGGCATCCCTAAATAACGATGCATGACATAGAAAGCCGGGATGCCATCGAGTCCGCTTAAAGAGGACGAACTCGTCAAATATTCATACCAATTGGCATATTCGTCAGGGAAAACGCTGATGGAAAGTTGGCA
>CAMOEH010000003.1 GCA_946612055.1 uncultured Bacillota bacterium
CAAGGATTCTGTGTTAACCCAGCAGCAACGATGCCGGCAATATGGGCCATATCCACCATAAATAGGCATGGGGTTTCAGATGTTAGGTTATATTCATCAATGATTTGACGAATCCGGCAGAAATCAATCTCAAACGGATAAGCCGAATAGCCCGCCAAAAGAAGATTGGGTTTTTCTTGAACAAGCAATTCTTTGATGATGCCGTAATCGAGTTTTCCATCGTCTCCCAAAGGATAATGCACAAATTGATAGGTGTGGGAGGAGAAAGAAACAGGAGACCCGTGCGTTAAATGTCCTCCATCATTTAATGTGAGGGAGAGGATTTTATCTCCAGGATTTAGCAAAGCTCGGTAGGCCGAAAAATTAGCTTGCGAGCCAGAATGAGGCTGAACGTTAGCGTAACGGCAATGAAATAACGCTTTTGCTCTTTCTCTAGCGATGTTTTCCACCGCGTCAACGTTTTCGCAGCCACCATAATAACGATGTCCTGGGTAGCCTTCGGCATATTTGGCCATCAAAATCGAAGAGCAAGCTTCGCGGACGTCTTTAGAAGGATAGTTTTCGCTGGCGATTAATTCGATGCCACCGTTTTGGCGCTTTTCCTCTAATAGGAAATATTTTTCGATTTCTTGATCAAGCATCGTCAAAACCTCCTGCTCGTTATTTTACAAGAAACGGGGGCGCATAATGCACTTATTCTTCCGTGACTTTGCCGCCAGTATAGAGTTCGTAATATTTTCCCTTTTGTTTTAGGAGTTCTTCGTGATCGCCGCGTTCAATGATTTCCCCGTTTTGAAGAACCATAATCGCCTTGGCGTTTTGAATCGTGGAAAGACGGTGAGCGATAACGAAAACCGTTCTTCCTTGCATGATGGCATCCATGCCCGCTTGAACTAGTTGCTCGGTGCGGGAGTCAATAGAAGAGGTTGCTTCATCCAAAATGAGAACTGGAGGATTAGCGCAGGCGGCTCTAGCAATGGAAATCAATTGACGCTGCCCTTGCGATAGTCCAGCCCCCGCTCCTTTTAAAACGGTGTCATAGCCTTGCGGCATCATACGGATAAAGTTGTCCGCATTGGCAAGTTTGGCCGCAGCTTCAACTTCTTCATCCGTGGCCATCGGATTGCCATAACGGATGTTTTCCCTTACGGTTCCGGTGAAAAGATTCGTTTCTTGTAAAACCATTCCCATCGCTTTACGTAGGTCATGCTTTTTGATTTTCGAGATGTTGATGTCATCAAAACGGATCTTTCCGTCGTCGATGTCATAGAAGCGATTTAAGAGATTGGTAATCGTTGTTTTCCCGGCTCCGGTTGGGCCAACAAAAGCAACCTTTTGTCCTGGCTTAGCATAAAGAGAAACGTCATGAAGAACTCTTTTCCCTTCAACGTAAGAGAAATCGACGTGCTCCATCACGATGTTTCCGCGTAGCCAAGAATAAGATACGCTTCCGTCTCCATGAGGATGTTTCCAAGCCCATTTGCCCGTATATTTTTCGCTTTCAACCGGGTTGCCTTGTTCATCTTCTAATGCATTAACTAACGTCACGTACCCTTCATCTTTCTCACTTTCGGCATCCAAAAGTTCAAAGATGCGTTGAGCTCCAGCCATGGCCATGATGAGCATATTGATGTTCATAGAAAGCTGGATGATCGGCATCGTGAACGATTTGCCCAAAGAGAGAAAGGAGATAATCGTCCCGGCCGTCATTGAGCCAACGCCATAAGCAATGCTTAATCCTCCAATCAAAGCCAAAACGACATATTGAAGGTTGCCAATGTTATTCACGATCGGGCCAAGAATGTTGGAGAACTGGCTCGCTTTGGTTGTATAGACACAAAGCTGATCGTTTAAGGTATCGAATCCTTTCTTGGATTCAGGCTCATGATTGAATACTTTGATGACTTTTTGGCCAGAGATCATCTCTTCGATATAGCCGTTAGTTTGGCCCAATGACCGTTGTTGGCCAATATAGAAACGCGAAGATTTTCTAGTGACAAGGGTAACCACGAAAAGAACGATGAGGAAGAAAGAGAGAACTACGGCAGTCAAAAGCAAATTAGAAAGAAGCATCGCGACCAAAGCCGCGACCATCGTGATCAACGATTGAACCACCATCGGAAGAACACGAGAAATCAATTCACGCAACGTATCGATGTCGTTGGTATAAACCGACATGATGTCTCCATGCGTCCTGCTATCGAAATAAGATAGGGGCAACGTTTCCATGTGTTCGAAAAGTTCATCACGAATCTTTTTCTGAGTTCCTTGCCCAACAATAGAAACGAGCACTTGATAAGCATAGGCTGTGATGGCCCCAAGCAAATAAATGCCCATCATAATCAAAACACCCGTCCCTAAATTCATAGGGATGGCAATGGGGGTTGGATTGTCCGGAACAATTGGCTGACTAAAGGAAGGAATGCCCGTTTCCCAGCCTTTGACCATCGGGGTAATAAAGCCATCAACAAGCACGCGACCAATGAAAAGGTTGCCAATGACTCCGACGCCAGAAGAAATCAAAATGCAGATCACCGCGGAAACGATGTGCAAGGGATATCCTTTGAACATCCGTTTCATCAGTCTTCCAAAAATACGAACCGTTTCCTTAAAAGGAAGGCGACGTGCATTGGAATTCGCGCGCATTTTAGGCATCGAAATCACCTCCCCCTAATTGAGTTTGGTAAATCTCTTTGTAGATTTGGCAGGTTTTCATCAAGGTCTCATTATTACCAGCGGCAACGATTTTGCCATCTTCTAGGACAAGAATAATGTCGCAGTCTTTGATCGAAAGAATTCGTTGGGCAACGATGAATTTGGTGACATTTGGAATCTCGTTTTGGAATGCATTTCGAATCAAGGAATCGGTGTGGGCGTCAACGGCCGAAGTCGAATCGTCCAAAATCAAAACCTTAGGGTTCTTTAATAGTGCCCTCGCGATGCAAAGGCGCTGTCTTTGTCCGCCGGAAA
>CAMOEH010000004.1 GCA_946612055.1 uncultured Bacillota bacterium
ATATTTCAGCATTGCCTATGCCCGTGATATTACGTTAGACGGCAACCCAATCATCTAGACATTTTCTTAGAAAAAGGCAAAGATAAGTGCATGAGTTCGCTTTCGCTTTTTCTTCTTCGCGTTGATGAGATCGATCCAAACCGAATTTTTGAATTTGGCGAAAAAGAGAAAGAACGTTTTGATGCGCTTCGGAAACAAGAGGACAAACTTCTTTTTTTAGGTGGAAGGTTGCTAATTAAACAATACGTGTCCAATCAGGAAATCTTATTTTTGTCGAATCAAAAACCATATATTCCAGGAGCGAAGAAATTCTCTTTGTCCCATACCTATCCTTATGTCGCGCTTCTGGTTGGCGAAAACGAAAACGGGGTCGACATTGAAAAAAGAGAACGTCTTGAATCGACTCATTTAGAAAAATGCCTAGCCAAAAGCGACCAAGAGTTTTTGGGTGATTTAGGAAAACTTTGGTGCTTAAAAGAAGCCACATATAAATGCGCGGGAGTAGGGCAATTTAATCCGAAAGAGCCATTCGATATCTTCAACGAAGACGTTGTGGTTTATCGGGGGAAGACGATGCATTATCGCTTTCCCGTCCACGAAGATATTGTTATCACGGTGGCAAGCGAAAACCCCATCGATAAAGTAGATTATCAATTAATCGCTTCTATCTAAAATATCCGTGTTTTGCAAAGATTAATTGCGCTTTTGCGCTCTTTTTTCGTTATGAATGAAACGTTTTCTTTCCAATTTACAAACGCGGTAAGCGGCATGTTTCCCCGTGAATAAAGCAATCGGTAAACCACCGGGGAACATCAGCCATTGGCCAGAAAGAATTACGTTTTTGATCCCTTTGATTTTTCCTGATTCCATCAACGTCTTGTTATGCTTAGTTGCGATAAAAGACATATAGGAGCCGTGGTAGGCATTGCAATAACGCTCATAAGTTAGAGGCGTGGCGACGTCTAGCGTTTCAATCTCTTCCGGACCGATTTTCCAGTAGCCAGCAATTTTTCCTTTAATGAATTCAGCGAGATCTTCTTTCGCGGCGGCGTATTCTTCTTTGCTCATTTTCTTCCATTCTTGATAGGACTCTTCGGTTGCATCAAGCAAGATGGTAAGGAGCGTTTTCCCATCATGGATATAGGTGGAATCAAAAGCGTAATTGCGCACCGGGATGTGATTGATTTTCACACCATGAATGACGGTTTCTTCGACTCGGAAATCATCCATCTTGGAGAAGTCGGTCACGTTATGGCTGGTGCGGAAGGCAACCGTGAAGCCAATGTTTAAAGGATATTCAATTGGCTTTTCGTATTTCTTGCGGAAATGATCTAAGCCAGGGGCATCCGCAAGCAAATCGAAGCAAGCGTGATGAGCGTCAGTAGCCACGATGACATAATCGCCATCGATGCGGTCTCCGTTTTCTAGAAGGATACCTGTGGCCTTATCGCCATCGAAGATGACCTTTTGAACCGGGCGATTGCAGTATAAAGACCCGCCCAAAGATAAGAAACGGTCACGAATGTTGCTCACCATGCGAATAGAGCCACCTTCAATGACGCCGGCATCTTTCCGATAAAGAGATTGCATAACGTAGAGGAAGGAGTGGGCATTATAGCTTGCCTTCATGGCCCTTAATAGAAGATTTCTAAGATCCTCGTTTTTGAACTTCTGGACGTATTCGCCCATCGACATCTTTTTGTATTTGAGGAAGCTTGGAACCATGGGGGCCATCTTCAGGCTGAAGTTCATCAAATAGAAAGGATTCATTTGAGATAAGGGACCACGTGTAGGGATTTTCACATGGGAATAGGCTTTGATCGATTTGATAAAACGGCGAATCTGCCTTTTGTCTTCAGGGAAAGATTCGCAGAACTCTTTTTCAAGTTGAGATAAGTCACCCCAAAGAGAAAGGGTTTTCCCGTTTACGTCAAAATCAGATAACGATTCAGTTGGATAGATCTTTGTCTTTTCGTCGAAAGCTCCGATGTGTTCCCAAAGAGGATATAGATCTCCTTTTGGATTTGTTCCGATTACCCAGTGGGCGCATCCCTCGATATAGGATCCCTTTCGATACCACCCGGTGCATTCTCCGCCTGGGATGGCATGCTTTTCATAGATGGCAACATCGAATCCGTTATCTAAACAATAAATACCTGCCGTAAGGCCAGAAACACCAGCCCCGACAATGATGACTTTCTTGCGTTGCAGCATTCTAAAATTATCGTCCTTTCCAATAGGAAAGAAAAGAGAAAGCATTTGAGGCAAATCCCTTTTAACATCGCCTCGCGGGCGTATAATAACTTTATGTTAAAACGTCTGACCATTACCAATTTGGCCATCATCGAAAATATCGACGTCCTTTTTAAGGAAGGCTTTACTGTCCTTACCGGAGGAACGGGTGCGGGAAAAAGCTTAATCATCGATTCGCTTTCTCTCCTTTTGGGAGCGAGAGCGTCCACGGAATTAATCCGCTCTGGAGAAGAAAAGGCCGTTATCCGTGGTGAATTCTTTTTGAAGAACAATCGTCTTGAAGCGATTCTTGGTGAAATCGGGGTTACCTTAGAAGATGGTTTAATCATGGTCGAAAGAACAATCGGCCGTTCCAAAAGCGTGGTTAAGATCAATGGTGTTCCTGTTTCCTTGTCCGATTTAAACCGCGTTGCCATTTATCTAGCCGACATTCATAGCCAATTTGATTTCGAGAAGATTCTAGATCCTGAGCATTATCTCGAGATGATCGATGGCTTCTCTTACGAAAAGATATCTTCCTGCAAAAATGAATACACGTCCTTGCTATCTTCTTATCGCGAGAAGAAAAAAGAATTGGATGATCTCTACGCTTTCAAACGGAAGATGGAAGAAAACCATGACTTCTACGAATATCAATTTAATGAATTGAAAGCGTTCGGCTTGGAAGAAGGGGAAGAGGAGAGAATCGACCAAGAACTTTCTCTTCTTAAAAATTACGACAAAGTCTATTCGCTTGCCCAACAAGCCGATTCCATTATTCGCGAAGATTTCTTGGACCGTCTTTATGAATTAGGAAAGACATTGGAAAAATTATCCGAATATCAAAATCAATATAAAGGATCGGCCGAAACCATCTCGGATCGTTATTACGAATTAGATGATCTTTTCTCCTCTTTAAAAAAGGATTTTAAAAACGTCGATTACGATCCTTCTCGTTTGAACGAACTCGAGCAGCGCGATTACGATTTGCAAAACCTCAAGCGAAAATACCGCAAATCATTTGATGAATTGATTGCTTATCAAAATGAACTTGCGCGCATGCTTGCCACGACGAATAACATCGATGGAGAAATCGCTTCTAAAGAAAAGGAAGTGCAAGATAGTCTTTTCTCTTGCTATGAAAAAGGAAAAGAGCTTTCTTCTTTGCGTAAAGAAAACGGGAAGACCATTGAAAAGGAACTTAAGAAAAATCTCGACGATCTCCTTCTTGCCGCCCGTTTTGAAATCTTTTTCCGCCCCTTCCCCGATAAAGCGGACGCGTCTTATCTAAAAGAAGATGGGCTCGACGAAGTAGATTTCTTGATTGAAACCAATATTGGCGAAGGTTTGAAGAGCTTGGCCAAAATCGTCTCTGGAGGTGAAGCAAGCCGCATCATGCTTGCGTTCAAGACGATTTTCATCAAAGCCAATCACATCGCCACGGTCATATTTGATGAAATCGATACGGGAATATCGGGAGAAGCGGCCATGGCGGTTGCAAACAAAATTCGTGAAATCGCTAAGGATAGCCAAGTTCTTGCCATTACCCATTTGCCTCAAGTCGCCTCTTCCTCCGATCACCATATCTTGATTTCAAAAGCGGTCACTGAAGGCAGGACCTATGCAAGCATTCGCGAATTGTCCCTTGAAGAGAAAATTATCGAGGTTGCTCAGCTCATATCCGGCAACGAAGTTACCGAAAAGCAAATCGCCTACGCTCGCGAGATGGTTCTGTCCTCTTCCAAATAAAATACATACACGTATCCATTCTTTTGTATACGCGCACATGGTTTAAGAATGAAGAACGGATCTTCACGCTCTCGTTCTTAAATCAATTTTTTGGGATTAAAAGTTTTTAAAAATTATAAGCAAAGCTTATTCTTTCGTTTTTAAAAAAATTATGAAAAAAATGTTTGCATTTCTAAAAAGCGATGATATAGTAATTGACCCCACAGGAAGGGCGAGGCCTCGTGTCCCGCTGAACTGTAGGGACGATTCCTAGCGATTATCTCAAAAGGAACCGCGCGGAAAGCAAGGTGCCGCTAGGGCCAGTCATTGGCCTCAAAGGTCTGCTCCAATGAAAGTTGGGAGGAACTGAGTCTCTTGAAACTCAGCTTCCCCGGAATCCTCCGCCGCCCGGTAGACCGGAAAATGGGAGAACCTCCTCGAAACGATGGATTCCCATCGGAGGAAAAGGATGGTCGAGGGCTCCATGCTGGAATGCTTGGAAAGCCACTGCCTCGTATCCCAGGCAGCTAGTTGATCTAGAAAAATATGGGAACTTCGGAAAGCCTTGGAAAAGGAACATCCGAGAGCTGGGACACCCGAACTTCATCGGAATCCCCCGCGGGAAGGAAAACGCCCGTCTGGTGCACCAGAAAAACGTTGCCTGCTTCCGAAAGGCTCTTCCTGTTGAAGGAGGAGAGCAAAGAGCAAGGGCTAATCACCCGAAGGAATCCTCCCTTCCTTGGTAAACCAAGATAACGAAGGCTGACGGTAACACCGGCGCAACCGACAAACCGTCCTAGAGGCTATGGCAACATAGCTTCGCGGCTCATTCTCCCCGCTTGATGGGATCAAAAAGGAGAATCGTTTCCACACTTGCCCTCAAAAAGAGAGCGAAAGAGGAAACGGACGCGCTGCAGCTAAGCTGATGCGCGGGATGGATTCCTTACCATCCTTCGGTATAACCGATAAATCAAAATCGGGATGAGAAGTGATTCTCAAATGGGAGAAAAACCCAGGGCCAAGACGAAGAGGCCGCGGTAAACCGAAGATTCTTCTCTCCGCTGACGGGCCCGGTATTAATGCCGTCTTCCCCGTCCTCTGGTAACTACCCTTAAAGGGTAGGGCGAATCTCCCCTTCGCTGGTGAAACCGAATCGAGGGAATGCGAATGGCTCGGCTTTCTTCAGAAAGCAGGGCTCATCCGAAAACATTCGGGAATTCATAACCGAATGGTGCCAAAGGGGCTCGGCGCGCGGTAAACCGCTGGAAATGCCTCGACTCCAAAGCGATTTGGAGAACAT
This sequence comes from uncultured Bacillota bacterium, assembly GCA_946612055.1. The sequence goes on from CAMOEH010000004.1 coordinate 5,261, forward strand.
CGGAGACGCTTTTGTCCCCGAAGGAAGTCGCTCCACCCTACAAACGTGAAGTCGGAGCGTGGCTGATGCACTTGGGCGAATGAAGACGTACCCCAAGGCAAAGGTCGAGACTTATTAGGGGTGACCCGAAATAGGCCTAGGAAGATAGGAGTTCTTCTCAGCGGTACACCGCAGAACCAAAAACCTGCCCCCGAAGGCGAAGCGAGGCAAGCTCGCTCCGAGGTAAGAGGCGATCCACTCCGGTGGAGCGGTCGGTTGGAATCCCCCGCAAGGTAGACCTTGAATGGAAATGTCCCGTCGAAATTGGAGCTATACGAGACGTTAAACGGGAAAGCCGAGTGACACCCTGCAGTGATGCAGGGCGTTTTCTTTTTTGAGTCAAAACACTGAAAAAGGTCGTTTTACTGTATTGTATGTACACGCAATACGGATATAATATAACCATGATTCGAAGCTTTGCCGACAAAGAAACCGAAAAGATCTTCAATCAACAGTTTTCTAAGCGCATACCCACCGATATCAGCAAAATTGCCCTCAGAAAATTGATGATGATTGATGCAGCCATGATTCTGACGGATTTAAAGGCACCACCGGCAAACCGCCTTGAACAACTCAAAGGCGATAGAACCGGTCAATGGAGCATTCGGATTAACGACCAATGGAGAATCGTCTTCGTCCCAATCTCGGGCGGAAGCGATTATGAGGATGTACAGATTGTCGATTACCACAAATAGGAGAAAGGGAATATGACTCAAATTGAAACACCGAAAATGAGTGAAATCTTGAAAGAAGAGTTTATGGGTCCTCTTGGCATTTCAGCATATCGCCTAGCCAACGACATTGGAGTTCCTATCTCCAGAATTCAGGACATTCTTCATGACCGCAGGAAGGTTACGGCTGATACCTCTATCCGCCTTGGCCGATATTTTGGCGTAAGTGAACGATATTTTCTCAATCTCCAATCGGATATCGATGTCAGAAACGCAAAGCCCATCATTTCAGAGGCGCTTGCTAAGATTCGACCCATTACGGCATGAGGCATCAAAACGTTCGTCTACCCGTTATCTTGTTGCTGCTTTTCTTTAGCCTTGCTAATTAGTGTAAGAAGCAAACTAAGCCCTAACAAAACGCTGGCTAAGATTAAAAAGACAAATAGCCAAGACGATTCCGTTTTCGCGATGGTGTAAATTCCTTGAAGTAGCAAATAAGCCCATACGCTAGCAAACCCAAAATGGAAGAGCAGTTCAGACATTTCTTTTAACGCGGCCTTTCCTATTCCTAAGAAAAGGAATAATAACGCTGACAAAACGCCAGGGAGGAACAATAACGTCAAATGGATATCTTTGATTTCATGGGAGAATTGATAATAAATAACCGTGTATATCCCGCTGAAAGAAGCAATCCCAAGATAGATGGCCGCGACAAGGAAAGAATATTTTCTTGGATTAAGGGACGACATAGATGATATCCCCCAAATTGCGGTTAGGCTCAACAAAGGAAGTTCCGTTTGCATAGAATGCGGCCGATCCTCCTCCATCGAGGTTATAGGCATATTGGCATCCTAATTCCGATAACAAAGAAGCTAGATCATATAAAGAGAAGCTTCCGGAGCGAGAACTATTACGAGATCCGCTAACTTCGGTAGAGAGAAAATAATAATGATTATCGCCAGCATAGCCGATCGCGGTTCTTTGATTATTGCTCATGCTTTGGCCATCAATTTCCTCTTCCTCTTCGACAGAGATGACGCCATTTTGGATTAAAGCAGGGCCAAAGCACCAATTCTGATAACAGCCTTCATGGCTATTAAGCAAAGTCTCTGCCGAAGTTTCGGCTTCGTTAAAAGAGACAACCGTTCCATCTTTGAAGATAGCAAAATCTTCGCCTCCATTAGGATCAGCTGTGGTGCGATAAGCTTCGCCATTGCGGATGACAAAGCCATTGCGCCCTTTCCAGAAACAAAAATCTCCCGATATGGCGGCAAGGACTTTTTGGCCGCTTTTTTCTTCGGCTTTATTCAATAAAGAAGAGAAACTTTCGGTGATATTTGAACCGATTGCTCCATTGCTAGAAACGGCAAGCCTAGGCTGCCTTAGAGACAAGGAATCTAGAGCATTGCTAAAAGATAGTGTTCTTGCCTTAGTTGAAAATATCAAACCACGCATCATCATTGTCTATGGTTATGCCCCGGACGATATCTTTAAAGTCGTTAGGAACAACGACATAGATGTTTGGCAATTTGATTCGAAAATAAGTAAAGCTTTTGGAGGTCATCACTATGGGGATGAAATCTAAAAGCGCACATTTTGGAAGCGGCGCCGGTGGCCCATCAACCAAATTGGGCAAAAGCCCCGTTAAAAATAAAGGTGATAAGAGCTGCAAAAGCAAGCAAAAAATCTTTGATGAAAGGGGTCATGTAACTTTTAATAGCATTTCTTCGAGGCGGGAATTCTTTTTAGGAAAGAGCGTTGCGAGATTAGAACACGAGTTAAATAAGCACGGTTATAAAACAACTCGCAAGGCATCAATCCATAGAGGCTCTAAGGCGAAATTTATTGTTACATTGAATTCAACAAAAGAAAGAAACGTGACGCAAATACAGATCTCTCCGGGGAGCAAAAGGCACGGGAACGTTCCCTATGTTAAAATAAGCACATCGGATCTCGGAAGAATTAAAATTATTGGTTCTGATCCCAAATCATATAAAACCGACGGCAAAGAAAACGCAAAATTTTTATTCAGGAGGAAAAAACAATGAAATTATTGGAGCAAAACGTTCAACCATTTGATGGTTTAGATGAAATTAAATTATTATCAACTCTTGATAACGTAAAAGGTTATTTGAAAAGCAACGGCATAAAATTTACAGTCGAATATCAATCAAATAAAGGATGCGATCCTGAAGTGCCATGGACAATTCTGCATGTTGAAAATTCCATATCTTTAATGTTTGCAAAAGACAAGTTATGGCAAATATATCTCGAAGAAAAATATTCAGGTTCTTTGCCAAACGGAATTAGAATCGGTATGTCCATGGAAGAAGCACTAAAAATTGATCCTTCTTTAAGTTTCAATGATTGGGACGAAGATTTTGAATCGTCAGAAGGGTATAGAATTGAGGATAATTTAGATAATAACACGGTTTTGTCCATCTCAATATTTATCAAAGAAGCATTGAATGATGAAATCTTTTTCCGGTACGAATGGTGATCTATCGTTGCAAGATGATTAGATGACAGCGTAACATTGCGAGACTTCTTGTTGGAATTAACGAAACAAAAAAAGGGATTATGCCTAATTTTCAAACGGACGGCGATGAGTGTTTTTCAACTCTTTCGGTTGTATTTCTTCATCGTTGCCAAGAGATTGATATGGGTCGGCTTGGACATCTGTCACTTTGCTGCGTTCCTTAATAATTAAAGAGGGAAATGATTTGTTCTAGCCTTCAAAGCGGCAGTGCTAAAATGATCTGGTCTATGAAGAAGATATTTACCCCCGGCGAAGAAATCGAGCGAAAGCTAACAAAGGATTACCGAACTCCTTTGTGGTGCCAATTCACCAAAGCGGTCAAAAGCTATGAATTAATCAAGCCTGGGGATAAGGTCTGCTGCTGCATCTCCGGTGGCAAGGATTCGATGTTGATGGCGCTTCTATTGAAACATCTTCAAAAATATAGCGACTTCCCTTTTGAAGTTACTTATCTTGTGATGAACCCTGGCTATAACCAAACTAATCTTGATCTGATTAAATCCAATTGCAAATTGCTTGGAATCCCGGCTTTGATTGTCGAAACGGATATCTTTGAGATTGCAAATTCAACGACACGCTCCCCCTGTTATTTGTGCGCGAAGATGAGAAGAGGGGCCCTTTACCGCATCGCGAAGATGCAAGGGTGCAATAAGATTGCCTTAGGGCATCACTATGATGACGTCATCGAAACTACGTTGATGAATATGCTTAATTCCGGATCATTCCAAACGATGCTCCCAAAACTTCCTTCTACCCATTACGAGGGTATGGAAATCATTCGACCCATGTATTTGATTCGCGAAGAAGAGATTATTCGCTTCCAAAAAGAAAATAATCTTCGTTTCCTTCGCTGCGCCTGTCGTTTCACCGAAGAAGTAGCAGACGAAAGCAAAGAAACCTCCTCCCAAAGGAAGAACACGAAAGCGTTGATCGCGGAGCTTAAGAAGACCTATAACCCTTTGGTGGAAAAGAATATCTTCAAATCTGCATGCAATGTGCAGCTTGATAAAATTCTTGGCTATGAAGAGGAGGGAGAAGAGCATTCCTTCCTAGATACCTATGAAGAAAAGAAGACGAAGCAATTCGCTTCTTTGAAAGAATCCGATATCGAAGAAAAAGCGGTGGAGAAAGCAATTCGTGAACACCGTGAATGGGTTATTGATGATTCATTAACAAAATAATGCGACAAAAAACGAGCGTCCCATTAATTGGACATGCCTCGTGTTAAAATGATAAAGAAATAAGGAGGACCCATTATGCCAGATATTAGATGCCCCCATTGCGGGAAAGTTTTCCAAGTTAATGAAGCCGATTATGAAAGTATCGCTTCCCAAGTGAAAAACGATGAATTTGAACGCGAATTAACTCGCCGTATCCACGAAAAAGAAGAAGCGAGCCGTTTAGATAAAGAAGTTGCCTTGGAGAAAGAAAGATCTAAGGCTACGGAAGAAAGAGCCCGTCTTGATCAAGAAATCCTTGCTTTGAAAACGGAACTCCAAAACAAAAATCAAGATAAGGAAAACGCCTTATTAAAGGAAAGAGAAGTATCGCAACAGCAAATCGCTGAATTACGTGAATCTCTTTCGAAGATGCAAGGGCAGATCAAATTAGTCGAAAGCAACGCCGAGCAAGCCAAAGAAAAAGCCCTTGCTGAAAGCAAAGCGGAAATCGAGCGCTTGAAATCCGACATCAAATTGGCAGAAGAAAAAGCCAAGGTCAACGAAGCTTCTTTAAAAGAAAGCCATCAGTTGGAATTAAAACAAAAAGACGAGCAGATTGCTTATTACAAAGACCTAAAGCGATCGATGTCTACCAAGATGGTTGGCGAAACGTTGGAGCAGCACTGCCTTATCGAATTCAATCGGATTCGCGCGGTTGCTTATCCTAATGCCTTCTTTGATAAAGATAATGATTCCTCTTCCGGCAGCAAAGGCGACTTCATCTTCCGTGACATGATCGACGATGTTGAATACATCTCCATCATGTTTGAGATGAAGAACGAGATGGAAGAAACCGAGGCCAAACATCGTAATGACGACTTCTTCAAAAAGCTTGATCATGACCGCAATGAAAAAGGATGCGAGTATGCCGTCTTGGTTTCGACTCTTGAAGCCGATTCCGATTTCTATAACGCAGGCATCGTGGACGTGTCCTATGAATATCCAAAGATGTTCGTCGTTCGTCCGCAGTGCTTCCTCGCCATCATTGGCCTTTTGACCAAAGCCGCGAAGGAATCTGCCGCTGCCAAAAAGCAGTTGGTCCTCATGCAAAAAGAGAACATCGATGTCACCAACTTTGAAGATAAACTCGAAGACTTCAAAGTCCGCTTCTCGGATTATTACGAGAAATCCAACAATAAATTGACCGAGGCCATCAATCACATCGATAGAACCATCGCCAGTTTGCAAAAAGTCCGCGACGAACTCTCTTCTAGCGACCGTAATCTCCGTTTGGCTAACGATAAACTTCAAGATCTCTCTGTCAAAAAGCTGACTAGAGGCAATGAGACGATGAAAGCCTTATTCGAGCAAAGCAAAAAGAAAGAGGATTAAGGCCGTTGTTTTTTCTCCTGGAATTGGGTAGCATTTAGGCACCATCCAGGAGATTTTTTATGAATAAAATCGTGAAACGCGTTTTGGTTATCTCTGGCGCCGTTTTAGGAACCGTCGTCTTAGCCATCGGAGGCTATGTCGGCTATGTTTTGCTTTCTTATAACCGTATTGGCGATCAAGAGCTTACGGTTGCCCGCCATTCGGAGAAAACCCAAGTCGAATTAGAGACGACTTATAAAGCCATTTCTTATAACATCGGCTTCGGTGCTTATTCGCAGGATTTCACCTTCTTCATGGATACGGGCTATGACGACGAAGGGAAGGAGACGTGCGGCCATTATTCCAAAGCCAAAAGCAAGGCCGAAGTTGAATTCAACACCAAGGGAGCAATTGAAGCAACCAAGGCAGAAAATCCGGACTTTGTTATGTTCCAAGAAGTCGATAACAATTCGACCCGCAGCCATCACATCGATCAGGATAAGGCGATTCAAGAAGCTTATGCCAATTATGATCACACGCATGCCGTGAATTTCCATACGGCTTTCCTTCCTTATCCGCTTTATGACATGCATGGGGCCGTTAAAGCAGGGCTAACGACGGTCTCCTCTTATCAGATTAGCGAAGCCGAAAGGAAGTCTTATACCGTCTCGGACGGCTTCTCTAAATATTTCGATCTCGACCGTTGCTTCGCTTATAACAAAATCAAGGTTTCCAACGGGACATACCTTTATATCGTGAATTCCCATATGTCAGCTTATGACGAAGGTGGAACAATCCGCGCGAAGCAAATTCAAGAGCTCAATGCTTTCTTAGGCGCTTGCAAAAACGAAGGCAGTTATGTCGTCATCGGAGGAGACTGGAACCACGACCTTCTTTCTTATTCCTCTGGTTTCTGTTATAACGAAGATAGGGGTCCTAATGAGATGACGAAGAAAGTCCCGGA
>CAMOEH010000005.1 GCA_946612055.1 uncultured Bacillota bacterium
CGATACGCAAGACGGCACCCATTACAACCATCAATTCAATGGCGTTTTCGACGGCAACGGCTACAAAATTTCTGGAGTCCGCATGCGTTATTCTGACGACCCTTCTTCTTACGAATCCATCTATAACGGGAATTATTTATTCAATGATCCGGCTCATCGGAGTGGGAATGGCTATGGCTTTTTCCAGGACATCGGTTCCGCTGGAATCGTGAGAAACGTTGTTTTCGACGATGTTTCCATTACCGGAAGAACGATTGTTGGCGTTGTTGCCGGCATGGTTTCCGGAAAAGTGGAAAATGTCATCGTCAATGAAAATTGCCGAGCGTTGATGTCTACCCATTTTTACGATGAAAGTTGTGCTCTTGGCGGTATTGCGGGCATCGTCAGTTATTCCAGCACCGCCAGCGTAGAACACTGCCTTTCTTTGGTAAGTGATCTCCATATCGTCGATGAGTATGTCGATTACGATGATGATGCATATTTCATCGAGGATGGAGGAGAAACCCACACCTTCTATAACGGACCAATTGGTTGGATTGATAGCAACGGCAAAGAAGCCAACAACATTTATTCTGGCGTCGGATTGACCTATGGTTCTTGCACGAATTGTTTTGGCAAGGAATTCATCGTGTCGCCCACGGGATTGCCTGCGGATTTTTCCCAGACTCACATTGAGGCCAACAAAGAGAAGGACGGACCAGATATCGGTTCTGTCATCGATTGCGAGATGAAAAGCGAGAGCCAGCTTAAGACGCCTACGACTTATGCTGGTTACGGCTTTGACGAGGCCGTTTGGAATTTTAAGGAAGGAATTTACCCCTCCTTCAAAGCCATTTATCCGTATCGAGTCGCGGCATAAGGAGCGGAGTCATGAAAAAAATTGGGAAATTATTGATCATGTCTGCCGCGGTTTCGGGTTTGTCTTCTTGTGGAAGTTCGGACTCGCCCAAAGAGTTTTCTCTTTCCTTTGCTTCCGATAGTCCCACCTCTTTAACCGTGGGAGAAACCGCCAAAATCTCGGTGAATTTGGTCAATGGCGAAACCTCCGACCTTCGATTCGTCGTTGATGATCCCTTAATTGGCTCTATCGATCGCGAAGGGAACCTGACCGCCCTCCGCAATGGAGTGGTCAACGTCAAAGTCATCCCTTCTGGCCATGAGGATTTGAGTATATCTCGTTATATTGATGTGAACTCGCGCTCAGGCATTACGATCGCTTTTACTCAAAGCGTCACGTCCGCTGCGGTGGGCGAGACGGTTTCTTTCCATGCCGAAGTAAGAGGAGATTCGTCGAATTCTGGAGTGGGCTACCTTCTCAATAACTATGCCTTGGCCTCGATTTCCGACGAAGGAGAAGTCCACATTGTCCAAAAAGGCGTAGAGGAAAAACTGATCGTCACCGCCTATTCAAAGGCCAATCCCGATGTTTCGGTGGACGTTACTGTCCATTTAACAGGAGAAAACCCTTCCGATGGCATTGAAAAGGTGCATGGCTATTCTTTAATATTCCAAGACGATTTCCGTGGCGAAAGACTTAATACGAACAATTGGGAATACATGATTGGCGACGGAGGAAACAACAAAGGGTGGGGAAACGAAGAACTAGAATTCTACCGTAAAGAAAACATCAAACTGGTCGATGGCCAGATGGTTATTACTGCCAAATATTGTGATTCCAACAAAAATAGCGGCCAAAATTATTCAAGCGGCCGCATCAGAAGCCATCGTAAGGTGGCTTATACTTATGGCCGCGTTGAAGCCAGAATTGCTTGCCCGTTTGGGAATGGTTTGTGGCCGGCTTTTTGGATGTTGCCAGATCCAGAGGGGCTTGCTGCTTACGGCTCTTGGCCAAATTCTGGCGAGATTGACATTATGGAAGCCAAAGGGCGTGTCAAATATTCCATTGACAGCACCCTCCATGACGCCGATAGAAACGGCAATCACATTTATCAGTTTGGGACCAACGTTTTCCCCGTTGGCCAAGATATTTCGCAATTTCACGATTACGCGGTTGAATGGGACGAAAACGAATTCCGTTGGTATGTCGACGGAAGCAACGAACCGTTCCATCGCTGCAACGCCGATACCAAGCCGTGGGGCATCAAAACGGGTACGGGAGAATTCCCTGCCCCCTTCAACAAGCCCTTCCACATTCTTTTCAATATGGCGGTAGGTGGCAATTATGACGGCTATCGTGTACCCGACGAAGACGAGGTTCCTGCCCAGATGAAAGTGGCCTACGTCAAGTGGTATCAGAAATAAAGGAGATCACTATGGAAGAACAAAAGACCTTCTTAGAAGAACAATCTAAGGTTGATCCCAAAGACGCAAAGCGCCGCAGGAAAGAAGCCGCGGCCGAGAAAAAAGCCAAGCGTGCCGAAGCTAAGCGCCTAGAAAAGGAAGAAGAGGAGAAAGCGCGCATCGAAGAAAAGAAACGCGACCTGATTTACAAAGACACTGTTGCTTTGCAAAAGCGATCGCAAAAAGAACCGAAAATCGCTCCAGAAGGCTCCTTCATTTCTTTGCAACATATCAATAAAATCTACGGCAACCACGTCCAAGCCGTCTTCGATTTCAACTTGGAAATCGCCAAGAACGAATTTGTCGTTTTGGTTGGTCCTTCAGGGTGTGGCAAATCCACAACCTTGAGGATGGTGGCTGGGCTAGAAAACATCACCTCTGGCGATCTCTACATCGATGGCGTTTATGCGAATGATTTGGAACCAAAAGATCGCAATTTGGCCATGGTGTTCCAAAACTACGCTTTATATCCACACATGTCGGTTTATTCCAACATGGCTTATGGGCTCAAGATGAGAAAGCTTCCCAAGGAGGAAATCGACCGAAGGGTCCATGCCGCCGCAAAGACTTTGGAATTGGAAGATTATCTCGATCGAAAACCAGGCGAATTGTCTGGTGGCCAATGCCAACGCGTTGCTTTGGGGAGAGCCATCGTTCGCGAGACGGGGGTTTTCTTGATGGATGAACCTTTGTCGAACCTCGATGCTAAATTGAGAGTCCAGATGCGCTCGGAGATCGTTGCCCTTCATGAATCGATTGGAGCCACGACGATTTATGTCACCCACGATCAGACCGAAGCCATGACGATGGCTGATCGCATCGTGGTCATGAAATCGGGCTATATTCAGCAAATTGGAACCCCGAAAGAAGTTTATAATTACCCATCCAACGTTTTCGTCGCTACCTTCATTGGCTCTCCGGCAATGAACATCGTAGACATCGAATATGATCACGGGGTCATCGTTTTCGAAAATGGCTTCGCTTTGAAACTGTCTGCAAGATTCATCAAGGCCCATGACGAATTCTATGTAAAACGCAAAGCCGAACTTGAGGAGCAAGCCGGGCGTCTGAAACAGGAATTGGAAAAAGAGGATCTTTCCCCATCGATGAGAGAAATTGACGAAAGAGATCTGAACCATCTTTTAAGCACCATCTCTTCCTTTGAAGAAATCATCGCCTCGGGCAAGCACAAAATGAAATTTGGCATCCGGCCAGAAGACGTTCATGAAGCCGGGGCCAACTCCGATGCGGTCCATCTTTCAAAGGCCTTAACCCTCAATGTTTTCTCAGCCGAATTCCTCGGCAAGGAATATTTCGTTCATGCCGACATTGGTAAAGCCAGGCTTATTGCCAAAGTTAACGCAAAAAGAGAGATTTCCTCCCATGAAAACATTGATCTTTGCCTTGATTTGGATAGGATGCATCTGTTCGACGCCATCACTAGCGATCGCATTCCAGTTAAGGAATAATAGGGATGGATGAAGAAAGCCTACTTTGACGATTCGGATATTCAAGAAACCACGAAACACTATACCCGTTCGTTGGTTTTCTTTTCTCTTTCCCTCGCTCTGCTGATTCTATTTCCTACCTTGGTTTTCCTTTTCCAAACCAGGGAAAGCAAATTCTATTTCATCCTTTTTGGGTCAATTTTGACTGTGATTTCGCTCTTTTTTGTCTTCTTTTCCGCCTTTGTTTACGTAAAGCCGTATCATCAATATCTCCGCTTTTATAAAGAATCGAAACAAAAAGAGAAACAACGATTGGTTGCCGTTCTTGATGAGATTTCTTCTAACGTTGCTTATCGCCATGGATGCTATTTCCGCTCCCTTTCTTTTCTTGCCTCGGGAAAGCGGGTCTTTTTTTACGTAAAGGAAGAAAGCACAGATGATTTTGAGATTGGAAAAACGTATCGTTTGCTCGTTTCTCAACGCATCGTTTTTGAGATGGAGGAGACCGAGGAATGAAAATCAAGCTCAATAAGCAACGATTCGCCCACTTTCTTACCTATGAGCTTTTTCCGTTTTTGATTTTGGGGAGCGTTGCTTCTTTTGGGCTTTATTATGCCGTGGAATCCATCGATGAACTGAAGGATTATGAAAAGATCGACCTTTTTGGAGAAGCGTATGGCTTTGTTGGAGAAGACTTGAAGGAACATATTCTTACCTCCGAAAAAGGGACGATTTTCCAAGTGAATACTCATTTTTATTCCCCAAAGATGAGAGAAATATCTTCAATGTATCAGGCCTATGGGGTCTATGCCGACATTCTTTTGCTCACGGAAAAGGATTTGAAAGACATGGCTTCGGCAATCACAAAATCTTTCCTTCCGTTGAATGAAGAATTCTCTTTGCATTGTTCAATTCCTTCTTTGCTGACGACATATTCTTATGAAGGTGTTCCTTATGCGGTGAAGGTCTACGATGTTGAAGACGAGGAGTATTCTTCACATTATCGCTTGGGCGACATTGTGAATTACGACAAAGATTTTTCCTCACTTTATCTCTTGCTAAACAGCAAAAGCGAAAATATGGGCCCGCTCAATGGTATTTCAAAAAACGAAGCCGGCCTCCATGTTTTTTCCTACCTAATGGAGCGTTATTACAATGTTTAGGAACAAGAAACAAAAATTGTATGATACAGGTTTGCCGACGAATCGCTTTCAGCAGCTCGGCAACTCCCTTCGTCATCATCTTTGGGAGATCATGCTCGCAAGTCTTGCTATTTTCTTGTTCATGATTCCATTGCTTGGCTGGATTTTTCTTACCACTTATGTTCCGATGTTCAAGCAAAACAACGTTTGGGTCATCCTTTTGGTCGATGGCGTCAACGCGATCCTTTTGGGCATCGTCGGGCTGGGTTATGCCGGAGCGATGCGTTTCTTTAGAAAACTATCCTTCGGCGAAGGAGCTTCTCTTCGAGCGGACGCCATTGACGGCATCAAAAAAAGCGGAAAGACGTTCTTCTTTGCTTTTTTAAGCAACGGAATTTGGTATCTATTTCTCCATTTAAGTTTGGCCATTGTTCAGGGCATGGAGATGCCCGTTTGGTCAAAGATCATGGTGATGGGTGTTGGGTATGCTTTGTTCTTTTTAGTGTCTTTCGTCCATATTTTTCTATTGTCGGAAGCCACCAATTTCGAAGGAGGCTATTTGTCTTTACTGCGGTCAAGTTTTAGGCTTTCCATGGCTTCACTATACAAGGGAATTTGGGTTTATTTGGTGTTTTTGCTGCCCTTGATCGTCTATGAATTCGTGCCAGGAACCGTTTTAAGGCTAATCGGCGTGATGATAGGGGCGTTTTTCGTGTTTGGCTTTTCCTGTCTGCTTTTATGTTTGTTTTGCAACCACGTCTATGACCACAGTGTTTTCAAAACCCAATATCCAGAGATGTACCGCAAGGGTTTGGCAAAAGAGCACCAAGATAATCTTTATTAAAATTGACCATGATATATATCATGGATATAATTAAGGAAACCGATTTCTTAATTCATTAAACCATGAGCAATTACGAGCACACTGAACGCGGCTTCTTGATCCACGATTATCAGAAGCAAAAAACCTTTTCCTCCTTCCTTCCTGCAATCGCAGGGAAAGACGGTAAGCCCCTTTGGGCCTTCTTCGCCAACGTAGGCCAGGCCATGGGTGGGTTCGGAGTAGATTCCAAAGAAACCCCAATGACCCCTTTTGATTCCGCGAACCTGGCCTATGGAAATATCCCCGTCAAAGGCTTCCGTTCTATGGTCAAGACAAACGGGAAATTCATTCAACCTTTCTTTGACCGTAACGACGTTCATCGGGACATGCTTGTTGGAAAAGCCGAATTGTCCATTGTTGAGCATAACCCCCTATTTGAATACGAGATAACCTATTTCACCATTCCCCATCGTTCTTACGCCGGTTTGGTTCGCTTGGTAAAGATTGAGAACAAAAGCAACAAGCCTCTTCCGTTAGAAGTGTTAGACGGCTTGCCGGTGTTCTTTCCCCATGGGCTAAGCAATTTTTGCTACAAGGAATTGGTTTCTTTGATGGCCGCCTATTGCGAGGTCCATCGCTTGAAAGAAAGGACCCCGTTCATCAAATTTAAGACTTCAACCGGCGATCATGCGATGGTTGAAGAGGCGTTGGAAGGCAATGGCTTCTTTGCCATTGATAAAGAAGGGAATCATCTAGATTGTGTGGTGGATCCCACGGTTGTTTTTGGCGAGGATATGACCAACATTTATCCTGACTCTTTCCAAAAAGACGGCTTTGCGGGCACATTAAAAAAACTTCAGCAAACCGAGAACAAATTGCCCTGCGCTTTCGTGACTCTTAGCAAAACCTTAAAGCCTGGAGAAACCTATGAATTTTACGAGGTTTATGGCAATTTCACCTCCGAGAATGATTATCTTGACGCCGTCGCTTCTCTCACCTATGAAGAGTTGACAAAACTAAGAAAAGAAAACATTGATTTGATTGCTTCTTTGCTTAAACCAGCGAAATCGCATACGGCCTATCCCTTATTCGATGCGACTTTGGCCCAAAGCTATTTTGACAACAATCTTCGTGGTGGTTTTCCAACCTTGCTTGGGGAGAAGGAAGTTTATTATCTTTTCGGACGAAAGCACGGCGATATGGAACGCGATTATAATGCTTTCTCGATCCCCTCAAAATATTATTCCAGCGGTCCTGGCAATTTTCGCGACGTCAATCAGAATCGCCGGAACGATTTGTTTTTTGCTCCTTTTGTCAAAGATTACAACATCAGAACTTTCTTCAGTCTGATTCAAGTTGATGGTCAAAATCCATTAAGCGTCAAACCCCAATCGTTCTCCTTGAAGCCGGGAATGGAGACTTCTTTGCCAGAAGAAATCAAAAGCGATCATGAAATCTTGAAATTGCTGCCCCATTTTTATCCCAGCGAGCTTTTTACCGCTTTGGTGGAACATCGCCATTTGGAGGGCAATCGAGCCCAGGAGATTCTCGCCAAAGTTGTTTCTTTGTCCTCCCAAAACATCGAAGCGGCTTTTGGAGAAGGCTATTGGGTTGACCACTGGACTTACAATGTCGATTTGCTCGAGAGCTATGCCTCTATTTATCCAGACCAAATGGAGGAGTTACTTTTCCACGATAACTATCGTTATTTCCATTCACCGGTTTTTGTGGAGCCGAGATTGGAAAAATATTGCTACATCGAAAAAGGAAAGATTCGCCAATACGGGGCGGTGGACCTCAAGAAAGCCAAAGACTATTGCGACAAGCATAATGTGGATATCCAGAAAACCGATTGGCTCAAAGACGAAAAAGGTCAAGTGATCGAAACGAATCTCGCCAACAAAATTCTCCAACTGGTGTTCATCAAATTCTCTACTCTCGACAGCCTGCAAATGGGCATCGAGATGGAATGCGAAAAGCCGGGATGGAACGATGCAATGAACGGGTTGCCGGGACTATTTGCTTCCGGGTTATCCGAGTCGGTTGAATTGCTACGCTTAGTTCGTTTTGCCAGGAAACATCTCAAGCCGTTTGAAAACCGCTCCATCTCTATGATGAAAGGCCAATACGATTTCTATCAATCCTTAGTTAAAGCGACGGCAGAATTCCGAAAAGGCGAATGTGGCCGCTTCGCTTATTGGGATAAAATGACCAGCGCCCGCGAAGCTCTTCGCGCCCAATATAAGGAGAGGGGCGAAGAAAGCGTAATGACTGAAAAGATTTCCGCAGCCCTTGCCTTCCTTTCCCAAATCGACGAAATTCTCCATGACGGAATTTTACGGGCCAAAGAAGCCGGAGCAGGCATCCTTCCTTCCTATCTTATTTATGATCTCACCTCTTATGAGTTAACGGACCACATCAATCACCTTGGCTATCGGACCGTCATTCCCAAAGGGTTTACCCTTAAGACCATTCCTCCTTTTTTGGAAGCCTCTGCTCGAGCTTTGAAATTGGGGGACGAATTCCTTAACCAAGAAGACATTGAACGCATCAAGCAAAGCGATCTCTATGATCACAAATTGCATTTCTATAAGACATCTGCCGCCATTGACGATGCCCCGTTTGAGATAGGTCGTGTCCACGCTTTCACCAAAGGATGGCTGGAAAGAGAATGCAATTTCCTTCACATGGATTACAAATTCCTCCTTGGTCTGCTTAAAGGCGGCTTCATCGACCGTTTCTATCAAGAAATTCCCAGCAACTGGGTGCTCCATTATTGTCCTGAGGTTTATGGCAGAGACCCGACTGAAGCCAGCAGTTTTGTGGTTTCTTCCTGCAATCCAGACCCTTCTAAACACGGCAGAGGATATTTCGCTCGCTTAACCGGAGCTAATGCTGAATTTCTCGACATGTCCATTCTTCTTTTTGCTGGGCCAAAGATCTTCAGCTTTGAGAACAACGAATTAATGTTCCATCTCGCCCCCAGACTTTCCAAAGAATTCTTCGACAAGGAAGGAAAAGCCTCTTTTACCTTGTTTGGAACAACCAACGTAACGATTATCAATCCGTCGAAGAAAAATCTTCGTGGCAATGAAACGATTCTTTATCGGATTGACGGGAAGGTCTATCACTCCATCAAAGGATTGCTGGCGGAACAGATCCGATCGGGGGAAATCGAAAACATCGAAGCGGAGGTAGTTTGCTAATGAAAAAAGCGAGATTGCTTATCTTGTCTAGCTTCCTTTTGGCTAGCTGCGCGCCTATCGAAGTCCCCTCTTCCTCAGAAAAACCAACTTCTCACGACTCGGAACAAAGCCAATCCAGCACTTCCCAATCCAGTGAATCGCGCTCCTCGACATCGACGGAATCAAGCACGTCTTCCATTTCCATCGATCCACTTGACCCCGAATATGTCGATCCTGCGAAATGGACTCTTTGGTGGCATGATGAATTCGACGGCTCCTCTCTTAATGAGGACTATTGGTCCTATCAAATCGGAGATGGGTCCCCCTCTAATCCTGGGTGGGGCAATGGCGAAGAACAATATTACCGCCAAGAAAACGTCACGGTAGGGGATGGGGTTTTGACCATCACTGCCAAAAAGGAGGATTATGGCGGCAAAAGCTATACCTCTTCCCGCATCAGGACCTATAAGAAAGTTTCGACGACCTATGGAAGAATTGAGGCCAAAATCAAACTGCCGAACGTCCAAGGCTGCTGGCCTGCTTTTTGGATGCTTCCTGAGTCCGATTATGAGGGACGTGGTTGGCCTTATTCTGGTGAAATCGACATCATGGAGAATAAAGGCAGGCAAGCCAGAACCACTTCAGGCGCACTGCATTATTACGACAAAAACGAAGGCCACCATTACAATTCCAACGAGATCATCCTCGATTCAAGGATCGACGAATGGCACATTTACGCCATTGAATGGAGCGAGACAGAGATTCGATGGCTTGCAGACGGGGAGCAATTTCTCATCCAATATCCAGAATACTGGCATCCGACGGGCGGTGCTTATTCTAGCAACGATACCGCGCCATTTAATCGCGACTTCCATATCCTTCTCAATATGGCAATCGGCGGCCATTTCGATAACTGGAGAAAACCACCGGACAATATGCTCCCCGCGCAAATGCAGGTGGATTATGTCAGGATCTATCGAGCAAAATAAACCTCGATTTCGCATGCAGCGTTTCAGCAATTGCGCCATTCGACCTTCCTTGCTTGACTTACGCGTAGGCACGAATATAAAATAACTTATAAAAAGGAAACCGATTTCCTAAATCGAATCGGCATTAAAAAATATGAAAAGAAAAGCTTTGTTAGTCATGGTCGCGAGCATGTTTGCGTTGGCTGCCTGCGGAAAGCAAGAACCATCGGTTACTTCCTCCGAATCTACTCCAACCAGTAGTGAGAGCAGTTCACAAAGTGGAAGCGACTCCACGGCTTCCTCTTCGAAAGAATCCGAGTCCACGATTCCTTCTTCTACGGTCTCCGACATCGAACAAGTCAGGGCCGATGCCATTTCTTCGCTAAGAAATTACATTCGTAGTCTTTCTGCTGATAATTACAGCGCCGATGATTATGCCGCCATCCAAGCGATGTTGTCTCAATTCGAAACCGAAGTGGCTTCTTGTCAAACCGAATCAGAAGTTCGCGATTTGTTGCGCACATACCGCAATGACATCGCCGCCATTGAAACCTTCGATTATGCTGCTTTGAAAGCGGAGCTCAAATCTGAGATCGAGGCTTATCCCGGCGGCATTGATGACGAGGA
>CAMOEH010000006.1 GCA_946612055.1 uncultured Bacillota bacterium
ATTAGGTGATAGAACGTTTTGTCTTCATGAACGACCTTTTCATCCATGATTTGATAGCCTAGTTCGTTGATTTTAGCGCGCACCTTGGCTAAATCGCGATGAGGGTCTAGATAAAGATATTTCACGCCAAGAAGATTGTCTTTCCCCTTTTCGAGGATATCGCACATCAAAAGGCCGCCGATGCCGCAAATGCTGACGGCATCGACTTCTTCTCCAATCTGCTGCAATCCGTCGGAAAGCAGGCATTGGATGCGGTCAGAAAGCCCTGCTTCTTCGACATTTGCCTTCATGCGAAGGTAAGGTCCGGTCTTGTTATCGATTGCTTGAGCGTAAGAAATGGTGCCTTTCTCTAATAAGAAGATAGGCAAAAGGGCGTGATCGCTTCCGATGTCGGCCAAATAGACGCCTTGATCGACCATCGAAGCAACGCAAGAAAGACGTTTGGAAAGTTTGGCTTTCATTCTAGCGGCGATTGTTGCCATGGCCGTCGCCAAGATTGAAATTGTCGCGATAATCCCCTAGCTTTTTGGCGCGAGTCGGATGGCGCAATTTGCGGATGGCTTTGGCTTCGATTTGACGAATTCTCTCGCGGGTGACGCCAAATTCGCGGCCAACTTCTTCCAAGGTCCGCGGACGGTTATCGTCAAGACCATAACGGAGGCGAAGGACTTTCTCTTCGCGGTCGGTCAAATCCTTCATGATTTCGTATAGCTCGTCTTTTAGAAGCGATTTGGTCGTGTATTCTTCGGGGGATTGGGCTTCCTTATCCTCGATGAAGTCACCAAGATGGGAATCATCTTCTTCTCCAATCGGGGTTTCTAAAGAAACCGGCTCAAGAGCGATGCGCTGAATTTCGCGAATGCGCTCTGGAGAAAGGGCGCCATCGAGCTTTTCCGAGATTTCTTCCGCGGTTGGATCGCGTCCGAGTTCTTGAACGAGCTGGCGCTGGACGCGGGTCATCTTGTTGATCGTTTCAACCATATGGACTGGGATGCGGATGGTCCTGGCTTGGTCAGCAATGGCTCTGGTGATGGCTTGGCGAATCCACCAGGGCGCATAAGTCGAGAACTTAAATCCTTTGGTGTAGTCGAACTTTTCGACGGCTTTGATTAAGCCCATGTTCCCTTCTTGGATCAAATCGAGGAAATGCATTCCGCGTCCGACATAATGCTTGGCAATGGAGATGACGATCCTAAGGTTTGCTGTGATGAGTTCGTTTTTGGCGGCAAGACCGTCTTCTTTCTCTTCCGGGGTGGCATCGGGAGCATTGCCAGCGACAATGCGCTTCGCAATCTCGGTTTCTTGGGCACCGGTCAAAAGCGGGACTTTTCCGATCTCTTTAAGATACATTTTGACGGAATCGGTGACTTTGACATCCCCTGCCGCTAGACGGGAAAGATCCGAGATGGCGTTGATATTTTCCTGCTCATCTTCATCGAGGAGTTCATCGCCTTCGAGTTCATCTTCCTCGATTTCGCGATCCATATCCATTTCCGAGAAATCGGTCGGTTCTTCTTCGTCGATGTCGTCGATGCTTCCTTCGTCGTCATTTTCGATTTCGACTCCGTTATCGCGGAAATAGCCGATGAGGTTATTTAAATCTTCGTCGCTAAGATCAAGATGAGAGGTCGCATCCATGATGTCGCCGGAATTGACAAACCCTTCCTCTTTTCCTTTTTTGAGGAATCTTTTCTTGATGGCATCGAGAGTTTCGACGGCTTCGTCATCGAAATCGACGATGTCGTTGATTTCTTCTTCGACTTCTTTCTTCTTGCTGGATTTCTTTTCCGCTGCTTTTTTCTTTTCCATTTCTTTTGCCTCCTTCGGCTATTTTTTTCTGCGTTGGTTCATCATCGAGATGTATTCGTCGATCTTTTTGGCGGCGTCGTTTTGGTCGTTGGCCTCGCGAACCTCTTTTTCGATCGAGAGTTTCTCGGAGATGAAATCCTTTTCCTGATTGATTTGTCTGCCATAACGTTTCATCAAAGAATCCGTATAAGGCAAGAACCCTGGATCAAGAGCCAGGTTAGAAAGCGTGTTGACGAGACGGTCGCTTTCATTTTCTTCATTCGCTTCAATGGCGGCCAAGACGGAGTTTAGTGCGATTTCTCCGGGATGGGATGAAGCGTAATCGATGAGGTAATTGGCGATTTCCTGATAAACCGAAGTGTGGAAGGAGATGATATTTTTTTTGAAATATTCCACCGCATCTCGGTTTTGCAGCATGTAATAGAGAAAAGCCCGTTCCGCTTGGGCAAGCTTCGTCAGGTAAATCTTTTCTGGATGAGGATTGGCTAACGAAACGAAATCGTCATAGATGATTTCTTCTTCCTCGGCAATATCGTCTCCTCCTTGTTTTAACAAGGAACGGATGGCTTCGACTTGGTAGCCGGTCGCATCGGAAAGCTTGACAAGATAGTCTTCTTGTTCGATGCCAGGGGCGATACTTCTTAAATAAGGTAAGAAAGCCTTCAAAACTTTTTGCTTATCTTCTTTCGATTCGAGCTTTTTCGTATTTCGATAGAAAGAAAGCTGGAAATCCATCGGTGAGATGAGCTTTTCCATCTTCTCTTTCAAAACATCCGGGCCATCTTGCTGGAGGATATCATCAGGATCGCGTAGATCCTTGCCATAATCGACGACGCGAACGTTGATTTTGGCTTTAGCGAGCAAAGAAAGGCATTTCATCATCGCGGTTTGCCCTGGGTTATCCCCATCAAGGCAAAGCCTAATCTCGCAACGCAGGCGCTTTAATAAATGGATTTGGTCTTGGGTCAATGCGGTTCCCATCAAGGCAACGGCGTTGGGAAGCCCTGCTTTTTCTAAAGCCATGACGTCCATAAACCCTTCTAAGACGTAGCAATAGCCGTCCCGATGGGCGGAAGCGATGACGTTGTGATAGTTATAAAGGATCGATCCTTTGTGGAAAATCCTCGTTTCGGGCGTGTTGATGTATTTGCTGCTGCCATCGTTTTCAATGCGGCGGGCAGAAAAGCCAACGACTTGGCCATCAGGAGCACGGAGCGGAAAGATGATGCGTCCGGCGTTATTGTCGGAAGTGCCTTGGCTTTTTGCTAAGGCAATGCCGATGCCTTCGATTGATTTTAACGAATGACCTTTCGCTTGAAGGAATTTTACG
>CAMOEH010000007.1 GCA_946612055.1 uncultured Bacillota bacterium
CTTTTCGAGCGCCGTGTCGGCATGGAGGGCGCGATGGGCAATACCAGCAAATAAGCGCGGGTCATAAAAAGCTTTATCTTTTCGTTTCATAGGAATCCTTTCTCCATAGGAAAAGAGGGCATGACGTCTGCCCTCTTCCTAAGATTAATCTTCGTCTTTATCCGATCCTGCCGGCTTATAATCCTTCAAATCGGCCGCCCAATCATGGCTTTCGATCTTGCCTTGTTCTAGGCCATTTTTGGCCATGACATCAGCGATAAGCTGCTTGGCTCTACGCATGGAGAGATCGCTTTTGACTTTGAAGACAAGCGGGATGTCTTTGTAAGTTCCCTTGTGTCCAGCATCCAAAACAGGAAGCGGGCTATTTTCGTAGTCTTTCGGATCAAGAGCGAAGTAGAGCTTTAGCCCTTTGCCAGCAATCGTGATCTTCACGAAGGTGACTTTGTGGAGGCGGAAGGTATCCCCAGAATTGGAAACACGGCTTTTTGCTCCATAGGCCATAATGTCGGATTTGAGTTCGTTGTAGTTGTCTTGGAGATCTTTATCCGCGGATAGCATCCTCGTTGGGAAAGGAATGCGGATGATCTTATCGTGAGGAGGAAGATTGGGATTGATAGCCCCGACAACACGCTTAACTGGAGCTTGGGTAACAGCAGGCTCGGCTTTGACGGGTTCTTCCTTTTCTTCGACAACAGGTTCTGGTTCGGGCTCAACGGGTTTTTCTTCCGGCTTGGGCTCTTCCTCTTTTTCTTCAACGACTGGTGCAGGAGCTGGATTAGCATCGCGGATAATCACCGTTACAGGGGCGACTTTTTCTTCTTGGATGGCATTGCCACGCATTTCCGAGCGGATGATGTCACGGATATCTTCCGGGGTCAAAGCGTTTTTGGGTTCTTCCTCGGCTTGACGAGATAACTCTTCAGCGATGATGCGGCGGATGTCATTTGGAGTCAAACGATTGGCTTCTTCCTTCCGTTTTTCCTCTTCGGCTTCTTTTTGGCGGGTTTCTTCTTCCGCTTTCAAGCGAGCATCCTCGGCTTCTTTGGCCCGGAATGCCGCGAGTTCTTCTTTGATAACCGAACGCACGTCCTCTTTCTTTTCGGGAACGGCTTCTTCTTTGGGTTCGCTAGAAGCGAGCTCTTCTTTGATGATGGAACGGACGTCATCAGAAGTTAAAGAAGCTTTGGGTTGAGGAATCTCTTCGATGACCACGTCTTCTTTTTTGTCTTCACCGACGATAGCGCGAAGTTCTTCCGCGAAGATCTTGCGAACCTCATCAGCAGTGATTGCTTTTTCTTCTTCCTTCTTCTCAACAGGAGCAGGAACAGAAACGATGACGGGTTGGGCCGGTTCTTTCTTTTCTTCGAGCTCTTCTTTGATGATTTTGCGGATTTCTTCGGCCGTCAAAGGCTTATCGCCCGTGATCGCGCCTTGGACTTCGGATAAAGGAACCGAGGTCGAAGCATTCTTGCTCGCGCCATTTTCAGCCGAAGCAGGAGAATAGGTATTGATGTATTGGACTAAGAAAGGTCCTTGGATCATGCCGCCAGTCGGCAATCCTTGATAGGAAGCAGATGCAGCGGGCTGAGAAGCGGGTTGTTCGGATTTGGACGAATTCTCGCTTTCAGGAAGAGAGGGCACATCATCGTCGGCGATGACGGTCGTCTCGGATAGATTTGCAGCAGCGGCCTCGTCTTCTTGCTTACCAAGAAGTTCATAGGCTTTGTTGATGTAGACCATGTCCATAATGTGGGCAATCAAAAGTAAGATCCATCCCACCAAAGCAAGGAGGACGGGTAGCAAATAGACTAGCATCGCCCAAACGGGAATGCTTCCACCGGCAAAGCGATCGATAACGAAGGAGACGAATCCCCCTACTTTATTTTCTTCGCTTCCGAAGAACCCAGCCCCGTCTTTAACATAAAGAAGGATGAATAAGAGGAAAAGGAAGACCAATGATCCAATAAGCCAAGAAAACCATTGAAGCAAAGCGATAGGACGCTTCTTGGCAATCAAAAGAATCAAGTGGATGACAAGGAGGATAAAGATGACCCCGGCCACGGAAACCGCGATCCAGAAAAGAAGGGGGAATGGGCTCGTGAATAAGCCTTTTAGATTGGGAAGCAATTGGGGCCAAATGGATGGGGGATCAAATAAAGCGTATCCCGCCCCGTTGAGCATATAGGGCAAAAAATAGAAAAGAACCGCCGACACAATCAGCAGGGAAAGCCCTGTGATGGATAAGGCAATGACACCTTTCTTCATAGAAAATCCTCCAGGATAGTCTCTCAAACTATAGCCCATTAAGGCCTTCCTTAACAAGTAAAAATGCGAGCGCGCGCCTAAAAAGAAAAGCGCAAAACCCTAGTTTTGATACTTTTTCGCGCAGAAAATGCGTAATTTCTTTGGGCAAACGACAATTTGCGGGCTTTCCATCTGGTAATGTTCGCCATCGATGTCGAAATCCACGGGTCCATCGGTTTCCAAAGAGAAGGAAGAATCCGCTTTGATGGCTAAGCCTTTTTTGGTGCGGAACAAGAAGCGAAGCAAACCATTGAAAGCGCCAGGAGTCGGGAAGAAAGCCTCGACGATGCCATCATCGGTTTTGGAATGAGAATTCACGATAAACCCGCCAGCCCGCTTCCCATTCGTGATAAAAGCAAAGGGGACGTGATATGGCTTTCCATCTAGGCGAAGGGAAATCTCGTGAGGAACGAAGGCTTCATGAACCGCGGCAAAATAATAAGCGAAAGGCCCAAGATGCTTTTTGGCATCGCGCTTGGTTTTATACGAAATGTCTGTATAGGCCCCGGCGGAGATATGGTAAGAAGCATAGACCCCATTGATTTGCATCAAATCGAATGCACAATGATAGCCCTTCTTAATGATGCGGATATCCTTTCGCAAAGAATGCGTGATGCCATAATCTTTTCCGAAATCGCCAACCGTCCCAGCATTGAAATATCCTAGGATCGGAGGATGCTCTAACATCGCCAAAGCATTAACGAGATGGTGGAGAGTCCCATCTCCTCCTAAAATTAGAATCGCTTCGTAGCTTTCCCCTTCTTCTAGAATCCACCTCTTGGCTTCATCGATGGAAAAAATCTCTCGGCTTTCTAAGCCAGGAATAAAGGAAGAGAGAGCGCGATTCAGCTTTGCAATCGCGCGGTCTAACCGTCTCCCTCCCGTATGACGGGAATAAAGAAAAAGGGCCTTTTCCATATATGGCCATCATAGCACGGTTTTCTTTCGCTTGCTCCTTGTTTTGTTTAAACTATCTTCATGCGCCTCGGCTTGATTCTTTACGCCAATTCCATCACTTCCACCGCTGAAGCGATTACTAAAAGCATTCCCGATGGGTTATTTGCTTCGATATTGCTCGTTGGCAATAACATCGATATCAATGATGAATTCCCTTCTTTGAAGCTAAAAGAAAAATCCCATCGAGGGGAGGCGATGAAGCAAGGACTCCTCCAAATCGATGATGGCTCTTTAGATGGCATGGTCTTTGCCGAAGGAGATGGCAGCGTTTCGTTAGAAGATATCCTCGCGATCGCCAAAGATTTTGAATCAAATTCCGATACGGTCCATACCTATGGGCGAAAAAAAGAAAAAGGCATTCACCATGCCCCTTATTGGTTTTCTCGCCTTTATTTCTCTCTTGCTAGCAAACAAAAGATTGTCGATGTGAATCCTCCTTTGATGGCCGTCCCTTCTTTCCTATTTGGCATTTTCAAAGAGACGAAGGGGAAGCGATTTGATTTCCAGCACTCCTTCCTTCTCGAAGCGGCCCATCAAGGCAAAATCCAAGAGAAGATCATCGAAGCGAAAAAGGGCGAAAATGGATACACGTATCAATGGTTTTTGGATTTCTTGCTTCTATATCGTTCGCCTTTGCTATATGGAATCGTCTCTTTGACGAGCTGGGGAATCGATGTCCTTGGCTTTTATCTTTTCCACACCTTTTTATTCACTTGGAGCAAAGAGGCTGAAACCGTCTTATCTTATATAGTCGCGCGCGTGATCTCTGGCACTTACAATTTCGCGATGTTTAATTTTGTCGTGTTCCCCAAAAAGGGAGATATCGCTATCAAAGCTTTCAAATATTCGATCCTCTTCCTTATCAATATGGGTATCGCCAGCGGACTTACCTATTTGTTTAGCCATTTCGTCCCCGGCGAATTGACCTTCATCAAAATCATTGTCGATACGATCCTGGCCATCGCGAACTACTTCATCAACCATTCCATTGTCTTCGCGAGGAAGAAAATCGCCAAAAAGAAATAAGAAAAGCCAGGACAGCCGAGCGTGGTTTTTTTCTTGGCTGCACGCAATACCGGCAATGCGTGTTATTTGCAGATGAGACAGTTAACAAGACCTATAGTTACTCAATCGTTGATTGAAAATCGTTTTGATAGAAGGTGGAAACTACTTATAATATAAGCGTGAACCCAAGTTGGCAATCGGAGCCTTCCTCGGTTCATTTTTTTATAATTATTTTGTATTTAGAATTTCTGTTTAGGCAATTGTCGAGTTTTTTCTTTGGATATAACGTTACTACTTTGTTGATGTTCGCGTTACGATTGAGCGTCAAAGAAGATCCCGTTTCTACTACTGCAATGATTGGATCGCCGCAGGCGGCAATAATGCTCGTCACAATAACAAATCTAGATTCATACACATTTACCACGCATTTAGCGCTTTGCAAATCGCGCAAAGAATCGTAAACCTCTTCTGGCGAAAGACCGTGAAAATTGTGTTTGCCCCTAGCTCCTAACGGTTGCATGCACTCCCATAACGTTTTGCTAGTAATGAAAAGCGATCTCTTTCTAAAAATATTAATGCCCAAACTATCGTTAATGTTTTTTAAATGAGAATTAATTAGTTCAATATCAAAAGGAACATAATCATTCGTTTTGAATGCTTTAAGAGTTCTGACCGCTTCTTTTTTATTACCAAGATTGATTCTGCGTATCACACCAATATTATTACAATAATGTAATAATTTGTTATTAATCATCGAAAACTGATAAGAAAAAAGGACTGATATTCTATATCAATCCTATTAACCTGCATTGGTGACCCCAACTGGAGTTGAACCAGTCATTCGACCTTGAGAGGGTCGCGTCTTAACCGATTGACCATGGGGCCATTTGGGCTTGCTTATTAAATCACAAGCAAGCCGGTCAGGCAACTGCTTTTGAAGACTATTTGCCGAAAGCGCTTAAGCGAGAGCAGACTCTCTCTTTTCCCATGATTTCGATGATTTCATGAAGATTGGGGGATTGAGGAGAACCAACTAAAGCGATGCGGAGGATTTCGGCGCAATCGGAAATCGAGCCAACGAAATTCTCTGGATGCTCTTTGTAATCTTTGTTGGAGGTGGCAAAGCCATGTTCTCCGCCGATCGTTTTCAAAACATCGAACCAGACGTTTTCTTCAACTCCATACGGAAGGCGGTTATTGCAATCCTCAAGCAAAGAGGCAACCATCTCTTTCTTCCATTCGGGACGGAAGGGAAGGCCTTTGGCCTTAATTTGCTCGTATTCATCGTCATAGAAGAAGCGAATTAACGGATAAATGTCGCTATATTTGGCGTAATCCTTACGCGGATTCTTCCTCTGTTTTTCGATATTGAGGATCTTTTTGAAGTAAACGGGATCGCTTTCGATACGCTTCGCGAATTCTTCTTGATGCTCTTTTGCCCAAGATAGCACCGCTTCATATTCTTCTTCTAGAGGCATCTTGGCCAAGATCTCCTTTGAGAAGTAATTGAGCTTATCTTGATCAAAGAGAGCCCCGTCCAAGGACATCTTCTTCAAAGAGAAGCGGAAGGAAGGAAGATCGAAGGATTTGTTGGCAATAGCCCATTCTTCGAAATTGGAATTGGCGATCGACATCAAATAGACCAAGAGGGCTTTGGGGCAATATCCTTGCTCCAGGAAATAGCTAACCGCGGCTTCTGGGTCTTTGCGTTTGGAAAGCTTTCTCTTATTGCCGTGATCCAATTTCATGATAGAAGGGATGTGGGCATATTTCGGAGCTTTCCATCCCAAGGCGCGGAACATATCGAGATGGATTGGGGTCGAAGGAATCCATTCTTCGCCACGGGTGATCACGGTCGTGCGCATAAAGTGGTCATCGACGACGTGGGCAAAATGGTATGTCGGCAATCCATCCGATTTCAAAATGACGACATCCGTATCGTTATCTTGGAGCTCAATCTCGCCACGGATCGCATCGACGAATTTTGTTTTCTTATCGTGATCGCCCATCGATTTGAAGCGGATGACCCACGGAGTTCCGGCTTTGATGCGTTCAATACGTTCTTCTACGCTTAAATTACGGTCGCGGGCGTAGATTCCATAATATCCAGGGAGGACTTTGTTGGCTTCTTGCGCTTTGCGAATGGCATCAAGATCTTCCGGCGTGCAGAAATCCGGATAGGCGCGGCCAATGCGGATCAATTCTTTGATGACGGTTTTATAGATATCGCGCCTTTTGCTTTGCTGATAAGGGCCATAATCGCCTTTATCGCCATCGGGGAAATAGCCTTCATCCGCGACGATGCCGAATTCGTTGAGTTGGTGGATAAGCAAATCGCCGCTACCTTCGATGGTGCGTTTGGTGTCGGTGTCTTCCAAACGGAAGAAATAAACACCACCACTTTGTTTGGCCAAAGTCCTCGAAATCATTGAGGTAAATAAAGATCCCGTGTGGAGGAAACCCGTAGGGGATGGGGCGAAACGCGTGACCTGAGCTCCTTCAGGAAGGGAGCGAGCAGGATAGCGTTTTTCAAGATCTTCAATGCTTTCTTTGACATCGGGGAATAGGAGTTCAGCTAGTTCTTCGTTTGTTGCCATAATAAATCCGCCTTTTTCTTGCGAGGGAGATTATAGCCTAAGGCTATGCGCGTTTCCACTTGAAGAATGAAAATTGCATCATTATAATAAGCAAGCCCTTAAGGGGTATGCAGGCGTAGTTCAGTGGTAGAACATTACCTTGCCAAGGTAAATATGCGGGTCCGATTCCCGTCGCTTGCTCCATTTGAAAGATAACGAGATGATTCCGAAAATCATCTCGTTTTTGTTATGTTTCGGCTTTTAAATTCCCTTGGAGAAACACCAAAATAGTTTTTAAAAGCTTTGCTTAGGGCAAAAGCGGATGAATAATTGATGCGAGCTGCAATCTTGTCTAACGATAACCCTTCTAAAAGCAGGTCCTTTACTAATTCCATCTTCTTTTCAATGAAATAATCGACGAGCTTTTTCGATGTTGTTTCTTTATAGATGTTAGATAAATAGCTATAGGAATAATGGAAGGCTTTTTCTAGTTCGCTAAGGGAGGAAATCCTTTCGATGTTGGCCGAGATATATTCCATTATCTGATAAATCAATATTTCTTTGTTTTTGATTTTCTCAAAATTATTCTTATGCCCTCCCCGAATAATGCGGTAGGAATATACCGCCAACTGCCAAAGAATCGAATTCAATATCTTTAAAGAGAATTCCTTATCAACATTTTGGATTTCATTGATGCCCATCGATACCAAATTGGCAACGCGACTTGAATGGAAAATACGGTTCTTTTCATTAATCAAAAGCAAGGACAATTTCGAAAAATAGTCGTTCAATAGCGGAACTTTTGGACAAAAAGCGCAGAAGTCATATTCTAGCGGATTATCTTTGCTGGAGATAATGGCGTGGACATCCCCTTTGATGGAAAGATAGATGTCCCCCTCCTTTACTTTGAGCGGTATCCCATTTGTCGATATCCCCCCTTCGCCTTTATTGATGACCGTCAATTCCTCCCAATGTTGGTCATGGTCGGGATA
>CAMOEH010000008.1 GCA_946612055.1 uncultured Bacillota bacterium
ATGGGGGGCGCGGTAAAAAAGACATCCTCTGCGTTACGCTTCCTTGTTTTGGGACATCGAAACGCACCCACGACAACGCCGTTATTTTGGCGGATGCTTTGGGTGTTAGTTTCCGGGAGATCTCGATATCCGATTCGGTCATGCAACACTTCAAAGACATAGGACATGACCCCAATATTCAAAATGCCACCTATGAAAATGCCCAGGCCCGCGAAAGAACCCAGGTTTTGATGGATCTGGCCAACGATATGGGGGCTTTGATGATTGGAACCGGTGATTTATCGGAACTGGTTTTGGGTTGGACAACCTATGGCGGCGACCATATGTCGATGTATGGGGTTAACGCTTCGATTCCAAAGACGCTCGTTCAATATCTATGTGAAGGCTATGCCTTAATGCATCCTGAAGTGCACGATGTGCTGATGGATGTAATTCATACCCCGATATCGCCTGAATTGCTTCCGACTTCGGAAGGAGAAATCGCCCAAAAGACGGAATCAGCAGTTGGGCCATACGAACTTCAAGACTTCTTCCTTTATTACTATTTACGCTACACGTATCGCCCGAAAAAGATTCTATATATGGCCAAGATTGCTTTTGAAGGCAAATATGGCGAAGAAGAAATCGCCAAATGGATGAAAGTGTTCTTTTCTCGTTTCTTCCAGAGCCAATTCAAACGTTCCTGCTTGCCAGATGGGCCAAAAGTAGGAACGATCGCCATTTCTCCACGAGGAGATTTGCGCATGCCTTCCGATGCAGATTGCAGCGATTATTTGGCTGACATCGACGAATTAGTGAAAGCAAGTAGAAAATCTTGAGAAAGAGACTAAAATAAAAACAATCAAAACATTACGTTACAGGAGGGAACAGCATGGCTGAAACACGTAAGGTCTATCACGTTAGCAAACGCAAAGAAGATGGCAAATGGCAAATCTTCATCGCGGGATCTGACAAGGCGATCAAACTCTTCAACACCAAAGTTGAAGCCGAAGAATACGCCACCAAGCTTGGAAGCAATCAAGGCGGGACCGTTCTAATCCACAATTCCAAAGGAAAAGACGCCGGCAAGATCAAAACTTCCCAAGTCCACGGAAAGAAAAAATAAAAGAAAACTCCCGGCTGGGAGTTTTTTAATCGACGTATATTACTTCGTAGTGGGTGAAATGTTGAATCGTTCGTGGGGAGGGGTCTTCGTAATGGGCCGCCATATCCATGATGATGTTCTCGGGAACCCACTTTTCTTTTGGTCTTTGTTTGTTTCTTTCTAGGCAAAGACGATAGTCGTGTAACTTTAGAAGGTAGAGATATTTTTCCTCGAACTCAGGAAGATGCCTCGCGAAATAAAGACGCCTTTCATCGAAAAGCATCGTCGTATCAAGGATGACGGTTAGATCCTCATATTGTTTCGCCAGTTTATGAGCTCTTTCGATGACTTCGTTATAAACGATCATCATATTGTGATCCGGTGGAAATTTATCATAACCACCATAAAGATCTTTCCTCACATCGTCGGCGGAGAGGATAAAAATATTTTCGTTTGGATGCTCGGCAAAATAAGTAGAGGAAAAGGTCGATTTTCCGATAGCAGCCGGGCCGCAAACTAACACAAGACGCTTCATGGCACATATTCTAATCGAAATCTATCGCGTGCGAAAGGAAGGAATAATTGCTTTGAAGGCAAAATCGTTGAAGAAATTCTCAATCGATTTACAATTTCGATATGGAAAAGCGTCTAACTCGTTCGATGGAGGACTTTTTGGAAGCCCTTCTTATGCTGGAAGAAAAGAAGCAACCCTTAGAAACAACAAGGGTCGCGGAAATTTTGGGCGTATCAAAACCGGCGGTCCATCAAATGGGACACGAATTGATCGATCGCGGATTAATTACGAGAGAAGATTATGGAGACATCCATTTAACTGCTACAGGGCGGAAGGCCGCCGAGACCGTCTACCGCCGCCACCGCGTTTTGAAGGCCTATCTGATTTCGATAGGCGTCAGCGAAGACGTGGCTGAAGAAGACTGCTGCGAAATCGAACACGTAATATCGCAAGAAACCTTTGACGCTTTGACTAGAGAGCTCGAAGAAAAACAACGAGCGAAATGAAAAGCGAAAAAAAGTTGACTTGGGAATATCGAAAATTGCGGGAAAATTACATTCCCCTTTTTTCTTCGATGAAATCTGCAGTTTTCCGTTATTCTTTTGCATATATGCATTGTGCTTTTGTTGCAAAACCGCGTCAAAAATCTTTTCAAAATCCAAAAAAATATTGGGGTTTAGCGAACCAAATCTGGATTAATTCTATTTTTGTGATGTTTTTCAAATCCCTTTTTTGCGGAGTTTTCGTAGGCGCACGAAAATGCGCGATTTGACTATTTAATTTATTTGGTAGACAATCACTCACACCGGGCGAGCCATTCGTAGTAGAAGGTGCCCGGCGTCCACATCTTTAATAGGAGAAAATTATGACGAGCAAAAAACTATTGTGGATACTTTCCGCTGCCGTTTTAGCTTCTGGCGCTTTGGCCGGATGCGGCAACAAAAATAACTCGACGGAAAGCACCACCGAGGAATCCTCGACGACCTCGGAAACGGAGAGTTCGACCTCTTCGACTGAGGACGCTTCCTCTCATCCCACCGCTTGGGAACATAACCGCGAGTACCTTTCTTGGCTCTCTGAAAATGAGAACGTTAACCCCGAACTTTCCTCTTCCTCCGATCCGGCGGAAATGGAAAATGGCTTTATTCGTTCTTCCAAATATTATGTCGGTAACCGCAATGGCATTAATCTATTGCCTTATATGACGAACACCGATGAAGAAGAGATCGTTGTTTTCGATACGATCAATCCTGCTGATTTTGAAACCAAGTTGTATGAAGTCGGCGAAGGCGAATCTTTAACCGAGGTCAAACTCGAGAATGTCCTTGATAGTGTTACCGACGCCACGACCAAAGGCATCATCAACTTCAAAGATGACATTACTGGCGACTACCGTCTTGTTTATCAAGGCGCTACCGAACTTTATCGCACCTATTTTGATCCTCTTGCCTACAACATGACGGTCGTTGACGCCTATAACGTCTATGAAGCCAACGATTTGTATGTCTTGGATAATTCTTCGACCTATCGTCCGACGTCTGGCATCCTCAACAAAGGACAATGGAAAGCTGAACTTGGCCTTGAAGGCGTTGTCTATGATGCCGTCGCTCTCCACGCCGACGTTACTTTCGAAAAAGAAAACATCTATCCAAAGCAGATTTGGACCGATGAAGAAGTGGTTGGTGTTTCTCAGGAATTGCGTGAAAAGGTTGTTGGCTCGTTGAAAGACTGGTCCTACATCATTGAACGTATTGTTACTCCCGAAGACGAAGGAAAAGAACTTGCCATTTATGGCAACTTCCATTCCATTGAACTTGGCGAATCCTTCCCAAGGACCACGGTTGATGGCTCGCACGAAAAGAGTTTCGACCAAGGCGATAAACCAATTTCCTGCCATAGCAAACTCTTCAACATCCTTAACGTGGATCAAGCTCTTGCTCCGGAAAAATTCAACGCCAAATTTATGGACTTACTTGGCGTTGGCAACCATGGCGTTAATACGGAAGAAACCGCGGATGCGTGCGGCCTTATCATCGCTAATTCGGAAGTCGATACTTTCATTACCAACTGCGTCTTGGAAGCCTGGTATATCAATTTCATGAAAGCCGGAAATAGCGACAAGAACCTTATCGAACCGGACATCAACGTTATTGATTCCCGTTTACGCAACTCCTTCCAGAATATGATCTTCAATTATGGCCCCGGTGACATCAACATCGAGCATTCGGAACTCGTGAAATGCGGCGGCCCGATCATCTTCAACCAAGCCACCCCGGCCGATTATTCTCAAACCGCCGATGGATCCTTCTTCTCAGCCGATGTTTTCGTTGACGATTCCAGCTTCTTGGAAAACTGGGTTTCGGGTCAAGAGGGCTGGTTCCAGGCTTACCAAGGCTCTCAAGCCCTTGTTGGAAATATCGTCCAAATCGACGCGCTCTTCAAAGGGCAAATTCAATCCACCTATACCAAGGTTATCGATGACCAAACTAAGATCAATCTCCTGATTGTTAATATGCCTTTGGGTGAAAGCGCGGACATCTCCACGGTTGTTGGAGGCCTTCCTGTTAGCGTTAATATCGGCGGAACTGAACTTGTCAACACCTACGCCCATCGTCAAGAATTCCATAGCGCATTGGCTGGTTTAGACATGGCCAACCCGACCACCCTCGCCCCTGTCATTGCTGCACTTGATGGAAATGACTATGCGCACAACATGATGCTTAACAATGTCAGAGATACGGTTTTATTTAAAACTGCTAATGGCACCGCTTCTACCTTTGCCATGGTCGATCAAGATGACAAAAACACTTTCTTGGAAAACCCGGTCTACAAATACGGAACTAACCTTGGCCTAACGGGTGAACAACTTTCTGCCTTCGGCGTTACTCAATTTACCGATAACGGATTCAATACCAGCGCTAATGGCTACGTCGCCGCTTATCTTGGTGGTGTGCCTCAAAATAATTACGATGGAAGCGGCATGCCTTCGCCTTCTACCTATCGCGGACCTTGCGGATTCTCCATCATCCTTGGAGGCTTCGGTCTCGCCCAATAAGCGATATCCATGAATCGAGCAAACGGGACGACAAAATATTTCCTCCCGCCCCTAATCTTAGGATTAGGGGTTTTGCTCATTTTTGGTCTACTTTTAATCGTTAATCCTGCTTATTATCCTTATTATTTAATCGCGTATGCGTCATTGATTGGTTTTGCTGCCCTTCTTTATTTTTATCCTTCCTGGATTAAAAAAGAGGGGACACCAAAATCGTTTAAATGGCAAAAATTAACCAATCTTTCGATTTGGCTATCTGGGAAAGATAATCGCATCCGTTTGATCGAAATGCTTATCAGCCTTTTCCTCTTCGGGGTTTTCTTTGCTCGTTTCTATTTTGCTTATGACGCGCTTTATTACGATACGGTGGCTTTGCAAGATGGCGGGACGCTTTCTTTAAATCGCGTCGAAACCGTTTTGGGAAGCTTATCGACGATGTGGTGGACTGGGACATTAATGTTCCTGGTCATCGGGTGTTTCCGTAAATCGCGAGTCACCGAAGTCATCACCCGTTATGTTGCTACGCCGCTAGTTATCCTTTTGTTTCTTTCTTCTCCCTTCGCCTTAACGGGCATTGTTGGAAAGAATTCTGGCTTAGATTATCGCGGCTTCCTTATGGGGGTTGAGCTTGGTTTAATGGGAGCTTTGGCTTTCATTGCCTGGTATAAAAAGCCTTCTTTCGATTTCAAAAAAAGCGACGTTAAGATCGTTATTGCCAGCGTCTTTTTCTTACTCGCGGCTTCCATAAATAGCTACACGATCCCCACGCTTTTGGGAACCGATGGCAAAGGCTATATCATTCCGGATGATCTCAATTTGACCCATCGTCTATTGATATATGCCGCTTTCTTATTGCCCATTGCCTATTATTTGCTGTTAAAGCCTTTCCCCATTTTGGACCGTCGAGCCTTGCTATATTTTGCCGCCCAAATGTCGTTCTTTGGCTTTGCGTCGATGACGCGATTTGATACCTGGCTCCATTTGCAAGATTGGCCATTACATCTTTGCGTAACCGCGATGTATACGATGCCTTTTGTCTTGGCATTTAATACGGTGGGCGTCTTCTATTTCACGATGTTCATCAACGTCTTAGGCGCTTTCTTTGCCTTGCTAATGCCCAATTACAGCACATCTGGAATCGGGGCTTTCACGATGAGCATCGGGCAATTCTATATTAATCACCTCTATGCTTTCTTTATGCCCGTCCTCATTATTTTGCTGGGCATTTATAAACGGCCGAAAATCCGTTATTTCATCTATTCGCAGATCGGATTCCTTATCTATTTCGTCTTCGTTGCTTGGGCCAATATCCATTTGACCTTGCGAGGCATAGAAGCCGACTTCTTCTTCATCAATTCCGATTTCATCGCGGATAAATTAGGAGCAGGGGCGGAAGCTATTTTCCGTCAAACCATCCCTTTGACTAGAACAATCAACGGGGAAAGCGTGACAATCGACATCCACCTGCTTTACATGATTATTTATTATTTTGTTTACGTCTTGCTGGCTCTAGGAATGTGGTTCCTTTACGAATTGCTTTTCCGCGTCGTTGACGAACTAGACCACTTATACGAATTAAAGTTAGTTGCTAAGCAAAACCAAGGGGTGCGTGCAATCGCTTTTGCAAAAGGAGGCAAACATATGCTGAACAAAGGAAACGAGGAAAAGGAAACGAACGTAAACGTTTCGCTTGAAATCAACCATTTGCAAAAAAGATATGGGAACAATACCAAAAACACGGTGGAAGATTTCTCTTTGTATCTTGAAGGCGGGAAAATCTATGGCTTCTTAGGTAAAAACGGAGCTGGCAAATCGACGATTATCAAATCCATCGTTGGCGTCCATTCCTTTAATGGCGGTGAAATCAAAGTCTGCGGATATGACGTTGCTAACGAGCCTGCTGAAGCGAAAACGCAGATCGGCTTTGTTCCAGATAATTACGCCTTATATGAAAATCTTACTGGCCGTCAGTATGTCAATTACATCGCCGATTTATATCGGGTGAGCAAAGAAAAGCGAAACCAAATCATTCCGGATTTAGTCAATCGCCTTGAGCTCAATCTCCGCTTTGATGAGCCGATGAAATCCTATTCTCACGGCATGAAGCAGAAAGTCACGATCATCGCAGCGTTAGTTCATGAGCCAAAACTTTGGATTCTCGACGAGCCGATGACTGGCTTAGATCCGAATTCGATTTTCCAAATCAAAGAATTGATGAGGGAGCACGCTTCCAAAGGAAATATCGTTTTCTTCTCTTCTCACATCATCGATGTCGTCAAAAACCTTTGTGACGAAGTCATTATTTTGAAGCATGGCGAATTAATCGATCGCTTCAACGTCCATGACCTTAACGAAAAAGGAGAGGACCTAGAAAGCCTCTTCTTAACTTTGACCGCGGATAAAGAGGAGAGCAAATAACGAAGATGGCTGCCGAAGTAGCGAAAAATAGCCGCCGGGGATCGCGCCAAATCGATTGGCTGCGTTTTCGCGTCATCGTATCGATGATGCTGGCCA
>CAMOEH010000009.1 GCA_946612055.1 uncultured Bacillota bacterium
AAGGCAAAAGGGCGCTTGCGTTCTTAGCCGATTATTTTCTTTGCTTTATTTTAGGGCTTGCCTCCTTCCATTTGATTGCTTATCCGATTGGGAGAGCGATCGTTGATGCAGAAGGGCAAGCCACTTCTTTAATCGAAGCCGAGACGGCTCGCGATAGCGTCTTATATGGCCATGGCCTCCTTCATTACGATTCCAACAAAGAAACGATGAAGCCGGCTTCCTATTTAGCCAATTTGGAATACACGTGTCTGGTGTATTTATCGACTTGGATTGAAGATAGCCCCAATTCAAAATACGAAGTCTTCTCTTCTTATTATGTTGGGATACTCCATGATGAAGCGGCTTTGGATTCTTTTTATGCTTCGTTAAATGAAAAAGCCTCTTTCTTGGTGAAAAAAGAAGGGACGTGGCAATTAAAAGAGACTTACAAAGAAGAATTTGCCCCGGCGATTGATCCTCAAGATGAAATGGGGGAGCAGGGGAAGAAAGATTATAAAACCTTCCAAGAGAAATTCTTCCTCAAAGGCTATTCGGTCATGCTTTCTTCGATTAACGAAAAAGATTTGGTATATGAAGGCGTTTCTTATGTGGAACAACAAAAGATCGTTTCTTCCATCTTAAAACAGCAGCAAAATCTGATCCTTTATTGCGCCTTAGCCGCGATGTTTAATGCGTTGATGGCTTGCTTCTTCTTAATCCCTATGGTTTCGAAAAACCGCAAGACATTAGGAATGATGTTTATGCGGCTTCAACGGGTGAGGATGGGCGATTTTACTTTGGTCAGCCGAAAAGATGTCTTCCCTTATCTTGTTTATCAGATCGCGTTAAATATCTCTTCGTTGTTCTTCCTTCCCCTTCCTGTCCTTGGCTTCAATGAGCTATTCACGTTGACGACCCCGTTATTCGTATCTTTGGCTTCCTTGGTCTTGGTTTTGGTATCGGGGATATTCCTTTTGGTCAATGGCTTCAATCGTTCGTTATTAGACATGATTACGGGGAGCATGCTCATAAGAAACGATCAACTCGATGAGATTTACCGCGCGAAAGGGTATGATTTCTAATCATGGATAAGCCTTTGGAAATGCAAAGGAACGAGATTCACCTGGATTATTCCAGCGCGAAATTCCATCGACGCGTCTTCGCGAATCTTTTCGATTTCATGTTGTTCGCGATTATTTTTGTTTCCTTGTTCCTTGCTTGCCGGGGCATCGTTACCCATACCAAAGGATATCAAGATAACGCCGCCTTCCTTTTTGAAGCCAAAACCGAATCGGGCCTTTATGTGAAACGTGAAGATGACGCCCAGGATATCGTGGCATCTCTAGATGGATATTCGGCTTCGATCAAAAGAATGGAAGCCAAGAAATCGATCGAGAAATTCTATACGTACGCCCTGTCTCATTCTTCCGAAGAATCTTATGCGAAGATGAGCAAAGATTATGATGATTATCGCTTGAAAGAAGGATTTGGCTATCAAGGGGTTCCTTATTACGTAAAAGACGGGGACCAAATCAAAGAGAACGAAGATTGCAAAGCCAATAACCAAACATGGTTTGAAAAGGTACACGCCCCCTTTATCAATGAGCATCTCCAAGGATTTTTGATCACCGAGATCGATGGTTATCTTGAAGCTACGAAAACGGAGACGATCTATTTGTTCGTAGCCGAGATATTGCCTTCTTATCTATTAGCAGGAATCCTCATCTATTTGATTCCTCCCTTGTTCTTGAAACGGGGAAGGATGACGTTAGGGAAAGCCATGTATCGCATCGGTTTGGCGGATAAAAGGCTTCTAGTTTGTCCTTTTCCTCGCTTTTTAGGTCGCTTTTTCATCTTCTATTTTGGGGAACTCGTTTTGTCCGTGTTCACGTTAGGGATCCCATATCTCGTTTCCTTTTCTTTGATGGCATTTTCCAAGAAGAAGCAGGGCTTTCCTGATTACATGCTTGGCTTATATGAGGTCGATTTAAGCAAAGACAAACTCTATTTTGATTACACCGAAATCCGTCTGAACGAGATTGGCGATGGCAAGAAAGCGGTGGAATTTGAAATGGAAAAGCCCATCGATTGATTTTTTCTTGTCAGCGAAAGCAAATATTACTATTATTACTAGGCGTCAAAAGCGCATGGACCGTTAGCTCAGTTGGTAGAGCAGCTGACTCTTAATCAGCGGGTCGCGGGTTCGAGTCCCTCACGGTCCACCAAAATGATTCAAAATCCTCGGGAAGCCGAGGTTTTTTCTTTGTCCCATTCGCATGTATCGGGTTTTTGTGAAAGAACAGGCTAGATTGCACCCATTTTTCGTAATACAATGTCATACGAGGTGAAAGATTATGGTTGTTTCGATCCGAATGACAGAAGAAGAGAAGGCATTGGCATCATCTTATGCCAAGATTCGTGGGATGAATTTAAGCGAAGCGATTAAACGTGCCTTTTTCGAAGAAATCGAGAACGAATACGATATCGCACTGGCGGATCAGGCGATGAAGGAGTACGAAAAAGATTCATCGACGATTTCCCATGAGGAAATGAGAAAGGCGCTTGGACTTTGATCTATCACGTTGAATATTTAAAATCCGTTCGGAAAACGCTTGAGAAAATGGATAAATTCACAAGGCGAATCCTTTTCGAATGGATCGATAAAAATCTCGAAGGATGTACAAACCCTAGGGCTCACGGGAAGCCTCTAGCGGTGAATCGAACAGGGCAATGGCGATATCGCGTTGGTGATTATCGTATTATCGCCAATATCCAAGATGGCAAGCTTGTTATTCTCGTAATCGCGGTTGGCCATCGAAGTCGCGTTTATGACGATTGAGGGTATTAACTTCAATTCCCACGTTGCCGCCTTAGGGCGGCTTTTCTTTTCCCCGATGAATCGCATTTGATATAGTTTCGGTGGAGGCAATCTTATGAGAGCTTACATGGAATCCGCTTTTTACGTGATTTATCTTGTCTTTATCCTATTTGTCGGCATCTATTGCATGATCAAAGCAAAGAAGAAGCCTTTGTTCCTTTTTGGCTTAGCCTGCTTTATTCTCGGCTTTGGGGATGCTTTCCATCTTGTTC
Source organism: uncultured Bacillota bacterium (assembly GCA_946612055.1). Next base: position 3,070 of record CAMOEH010000009.1, read on the forward strand.
CTCGAGCCATTGGCTTATTTACCAAAACGTTAGATGAGCCTTCTACAACCTTGGCCATGTGGCTTGGAATTGGAAAATTGATTACCTCCGTCACGATGACGTTGTTTTATGGCTTGCTTTATCTATTCATTCATTCTTATTGCAAAAAGAAGCACATCCTTTGGCTTAATATCCTCACGGGGTCTTTGATTTTATCGCGCATCGTTTTGTGCGCTTTGCCCGGAAATCGCTGGCTAAGCAACGATTCTCCATTATCTTGGGGCATCTATCGAAATATCCCTTTCGTCCTTCTAGGAATTCTGGTGATTGTCTTATGTGCGTTATGGATGAAGGAAAAGCCATTCCGTCTTCTCTTCCTAGCAATCATTTTGTCCTTCCTCTTCTATCTCCCGGTTGTCTTGCTTGCTTCGAAATATACCTGGGTTGGCATGATGATGCTTCCAAAAACGATCTGCTATATGTGGATTGGGGTGATGGGATATCTCGCTTCAAGGCAAAAGCAATAACGATAAGCAAAAGAAAACGCCTCCTTGCGGAAGCGCTTTCTCTTTTTAACCGTTCTTATTTATAAGAAATGGTGATCTTGTCGTTGATCTTGCTCTCGTTTTCGATCTTGTTGCCCATGATCTCGAGATTCATCGACATTTCAAAATTGGTGACGGAAGAGGTGAGGAATCCGTATTTGTCGAATTGTGTGGTTCCGCTTCCTTTGACCTTCATGGTTTGGCCTTCGGAAGAGATATCAGCATCGAGTTTGACTTCAATCTTGAAAGGGTTCACATAATAGGTGACATCGGCTTCGACGCCTTCTGGGAGCTCTCCCATCGCGGTCCCCTCGCCATTAGCGGCTTCTTTGTCGTTGACCGTGAGATATTCCATATATTCGTCGGCCTTTTCGTCTTCGCTGGTCCATCCGTCTTCACCGAAGGTGTATTTGATGGTTCCTTTTTCCTTCTTGGCCTCTCCTGCCATGTTTTCATCAACGTCATAGGTGAGGGTGGCGCTGGTGTAGGTGTGGTCTTCAACAGCTTGAGCTTGTTTGTTGAATTCTTCTTGGGTGACTTTGGTTCCGCCGCAAGAGGTGAGGATGAGGGTTGCCGACAAAGCGAGCAACGTTTTGGACAGATGTTTCATTAAGAAATCTCCTTTACGGCGTTATTGTAAACGATTTGCATTGAGTTGTGGCATTTTTTTACATTTCTTTTATCAGAGTAACTTCTCTTTCTTTTCGTAGAGGGAGTAGGTATACTCTTGCTTGCGATAACTTCGCCGCGGAGTTCGGCCTCTAAATCCTTCGCGAAACAAAATAAAACCAAGGAGAAAAACAATGAAAGAAAACAAAGTTTCTTTTGTTTCACGCATAAAGGCTTGGGGCAAAGAGACGGAATTGCTCCTTAGGTCCATCCCTTCTCCGGCGGTGGCCCTTTTCGTTATTTCCGTCATCTCGATGAACCTTTTGGCCAACAAGACATTGGTCCAAAACGACATCATCGCCATCGATGGAGGGATCCTCGTCAGTTGGCTTTCCTTCCTTTGCATGGACATCGTCACCAAGCATTTCGGGCCCAAAGCATCAACAAGGATGTCTTTATTCGCCTGCGCGGTTAATTTGTTGATGTGTTTGATCTTCTATTTGGTCTCCATCATTCCGAACAAAGACACCGATTATTCGGCCTTCAATTCGATTTTCGGAGGCACGTGGTTCATCCTTCTATCTTCGACAGTCGCCTTCGTCGCTTCGGCCTTGATCAACAACTTCACCAATTTCGCGATTGGGAAAGCCTTTAAGAAGAACCCCGATGGCAAGCTCGCTTTCTTTTGCCGTAGCTTCTTCTCTACTTTCTTAGGTCAATTCTTCGATAACCTTATCTTCGCGATGCTGACCTTTATGGTGTTCGCCCCAATCTTCTGGGATGGCTTCCGCTGGACGTTCCTGCAATGCGTTACTTGCTCTTTGCTTGGAGCGGGATTGGAGTTAGCAATGGAAGTCATCTTCTCGCCTTTTGGCTATTTCGTCTGCCGAAGGTGGAAAAAAGAAAACGTTGGGGAAGCTTATTTCCGATATTTGGAGGAGAAAAACAATGCGGATTCTGATCACGGGGAGTAGTTCGGGCATTGGGAAAGCGGTGGCTTTGAAATTCTTATCGAAGGGATTTGAAGTTCACGGCATCGATATTTTGCCTTCTTCTATCGAAAATCCATCCTATTTCCATCATCAAGGCAATGTGGTGGACATGGATCTTCCTCGTCTTGACCATCTTGATGTCCTCTTCCTTAATGCTGGAGTCCAGAATTCAGGAAAAGATATCGACATCAATTTAAAAGGAAGCATGCGCGTAGCCGAATTCTATCAAGATTGCCAAGGGCTATCTTCAATTTTGTTTAACGCTTCCGCTTCGGCAAGGAATGGCTATGAATTCCCCGAATACGTTGCTTCGAAAGCCGGACTCGTCGGCTATATGAAAAATCTTGCTTGCCGCTTGGCTAAAAAAGGCGTCACGGTGAATTCGCTTTCGTTAGGAGGGGTATTGACCTCTTCTAATGATCTCGTCATCAATGATCCCGATTCTTGGAAGAAAATCATGGATGTGACCCCATTGAAGAAATGGGCAAGTCTAGAAGAAGTGGCCGAATGGGTTTATTTCCTTACCGTCATCAATCGTTCGATGTCCGGACAAGACCTGCTAATCGATAATGGGGAAAACGATCTTAATTGCACTTTCGTTTGGCCCAATAAATAAACCGGAATTATATTTCGCGTTTCGTAATCAAAGGAAGAAGCCTATAATACTTATCGGCATTTGATTTAGGGGGTAAAGAATATATGAAAACAAATCGTTTGCTTATTTTATCCATGGCTTCGATGATGCTGCTCGCTGCTTGCGGCAATAAAGGCGAGGACAAAACCTCTTCCGACACCGAAGCAAGTGAGACTCCTACGAGCCAAACTTCCGAAGTGACTTCTGATGTCACCTCGGAACCTTCTTCGGAGCAACCTTCTTCGGAGCAACCTTCTTCGGAGCAACCTTCTTCTAGCGAAGAAGCTGAACACGATGGCAAATCCGTCGAGACCGCCTATACGGCCGATGAAGCGATCGCGGCCATGAAGGCGTGGAATTCTACCGCAACGGAAATCCGGGCTGAAGACTGGTATGTCAAAGGCGTCGCGGAAAATTCCACCTACGATTCCAAGCATTCTTCTTACACCGTTTATCTAAGTGGTGATCCCGACGATCTCCAACTTTATTCCGCCCAACTCGATGCCTCGATTAAGGGCAATTACCAAGCGGAGAATGCCTTCGAAGGCAAAACGGTTGTCGCCAAGGGCTGGCCGCAGGTTTATTTTGATAAATCAGGCAACAAGAAATACGAAATCGCCTATGTCAGCGCCGCCAAATCCCCAACAGGCGAAGCGAATTCGCCAACGATTCTTTCCGTTAGCGGAGATGGTGAAGGGGGACAATCTTCTTCGGAAGGAAGCTCCTCAGAAGGAAGCGGAACCATTTCCTTAGAAGGAACGGCAACTACCTTTGATTTTAAGAATGGGAAAAACGCCGATTCCGGGAATGCGCAAAAAGCGGTTTGGACCGACGGAGCCATCACCATTCAAATGGATAAAGCCAATTCCGAAAGCGACTTTACCGAGGCTGCTTATAATGGCCAAATGCGCCTATTTGCCGGCGCCCTCCTTACCGTTTCCGTTTCTTCGGGAAGCCTGAAAGGGATTGAGGTTTTCTTAAACGACTTGCCTAGCGGAAAAGACAAATATATCGCGGGCATCGAAGGGGCAACCATCACCGGTGGCAATGCTGCCCAAAAGGTCGAAGAACTCCATTACACGATTCAAGCGACCGCAAGCCCGCTTACTTTGACTTCGAGCAAGCAAATTCGCATCGACAAGATGAATGTCTACGTTGCTTA
>CAMOEH010000010.1 GCA_946612055.1 uncultured Bacillota bacterium
CGAGCTTGTGTTGGCGTAATTAAATCGAGATAGGAGCGGTGCGGGGGTTGGCGCCGATTTGACCAGTCGCGCCATTGTCTTCGATATTAAGACCATCAATTATGATGCTAACAAGAATATCGGCATTTCCGTTTGGAATAATGTCCCCGCTGCCGGCAGCAGGGCCGATGCCGAATTGTACTGCAAGCCGGAAGTCGGCTACAGTGCTTGCGGGGCTAGCGTCACCGCTTTGGAAAACGGCTGGTTACGAGCCCGCATTAGCCCAACGCTTTGGTATGCATGCTCCGATCACGTCTGGCAAATGTCGATTGGCACTTGCTCTGCGGATTCCCCCGACGTCAATAATTGCGAAATCTATATCGACAATCTTCATTTCGAAGAATGTGGCAACGAAGGAAAAGATTTGATCAATACGCGAATTGCATCCGCTGGTGCTCAGCATAGTCACGCGATGGAAGATGGAACGCTCGTTGACTTCACCCCCGTTACCTACGATAGCGAAGTCACTTGCGGAGAAGAAAGCGTCCGCTCGGCCAAACTTACGATCAGCAAGGATTTGCCTAGTGCCTATCATAGCGATCCCTTCGGCATTTTGGATATCCGCCTTTCCGCCTTTGATAAAGATAGCGTTGGCTTTGATTTGTCAGGGAAGAAATTAGCCTTCGACTACAAAGCGGAGAACATGCGCTCGAATTTCTTCGAATTAGACGTTAGGACTTCTTCTGCTCATGCGGCCGTCTATCCGCCTTGCGGAGGCACTTATGATGCAAATGGAGTGGTCATTACGTCCTTAGAAAATGGCTGGTTCCATGTAGTCATTGATTTGACCAATTCGCAGTATTCAAGTCTTGATAAGAGCAAAATCCAGACGATAAGAATCGCTCCCCGCAGCAACACCGTCGGCGAAGCGGATGCCTACTTATATGTCGACAATATGGAGGCCATCGATAATGCGTAGTCTCGCTACCTCTAAATTTCTTTTGGGAATTGCTTCCATTGCTTCGATTGCTTTAAGTAGCTGTGGCGATAATTTCGCTCCGGTTAGCCCTTCTTCTAAAGAAGAGGTGTCGATCATCAGCGAGGAATTGAAAGCGTTCTTGTCCGCTCCTTATTCGGTAGAAAACGCCGCCAAAGCCGTCAAAGGTGGTGTCGACGCTTATAATGCCTTGCCGCTTCCTTTTTCCTGGAATGGCGACCCGACCCATATTGAATTGTCCAAAGAAGAAGATTTTTCCAAGAAAAAGGAAATCGAGATCAATACTGACTATTTCACGCTTTCCAATTTCGAAAGTGATTCCACCTATTATTGGCGGATTAAAAAGGAAGGAAAGGTCTCCAAAGCGATTTCCTTCAAAACTAGTGATACCGTCCGCACATTGAACATTTCTGGCGTCATCAACGCTCGCGATGCTGGCGTATGGAAAGTCTATCGAGAAGATGGCTCACTTAAAGGAAGAATTCGCCAAGGACTTTTGTATCGAAGCGGAAGCCTAGATGACATCACCTATCTTGGGAAAGAGCAATTAAAAGATTTGAATGTCAAAACCGAACTCGATTTACGCGCCCCTAGTGAAGTCAGGAATCCGAGCCTATTCGATAATTACATCAACATATCCTCACCTCAATATGCCGGAAGCGATAACTCCATTCTCGACGAAGAGCAAAAGGAGACGATGAAAGCCATCTTATCGACGTTTGCCGAGAAAGATAATTACCCCATCCTTTATCATTGCGCGATTGGAAGAGACCGCACCGGGACCATCGGCTTCCTTCTTGGGGCATTACTTGGAATGTCTCTGGATGATCTTTGCCGCGACTATGACCTTTCCTATTATTCAACCGATGGCGATCTTAAACATGCCCATCTCAACACGACTTTTGGTCTCCTCGTCAACAAGATGTCTAAATATAAAGACGAAAATTTATCTCTCAATGAAAATGTTCGTCAATATTTTTTAGATCTCGGTTTAAGCGAACAGCAGCTCGCTTCAATCGAGGACATACTTGTCCAAAAAACATAAAGGAGGATGAGATAAAAACGATATTTTCTACCAAAATTGCTTCATTAAAATTAGAAAGGAATAAATAAAATGAAAGTGAATGCAAAGACAAAATTCTCCATCCTTGGGTTGACTGCTTTGCTTGGGCTTGGAGCTGCATCGGCAATTATTGCTAGCGCCCACCTCCATGCGGTCGCACCCGCTCAACCTGTCTCCGCCGCTGTTTCCCCTGAAGAACTAGTGGACACTTATGACATCGTTACCCTCAGCGATTTCGCTCGGCAACCCTCCTATACCGGAAAGCAAGACTTGACCGGCTATTACGACAACACCTATTTGAAGAGCTCTACCAACACGGATGGCAGCGTCGTTGTCCGGTTTAAGCAAACGATAACCTATACCAAGAGCACCAAGTACTTCAATATTGGTGTGCGAGGAAGCGACTATTGGTCCAAAGGCATCAAATTTTATCACTGTGATGATGATCCTAATCAATACAAACCATGGCAAATCCAATGTATCGATTCTGGTGCCGAGATTGCTTCCAACTGGGGAGGCGCATCAAAATTCCAAGACGGCGTCACCTACAATATTGAATTAGGCGCGATCAATTACAAAGACTACGCAACTTCTAAGAAAATCTATTGCTACGTCAAAGTCGATGGTGAAATCTTTGTTGAAGGAACCTTTGTCAATGAAGCCGATTACGATTACTCCAACGCTTATGTAGGAATTTTTCAAAGAATTCCTGACTGCACGATTGAAGATGCCGACACTCGCCGCCTTGAAGCGAAAAATGCCTCGTCTTTGAGCGTGGGGGACGGAATGATTTATGTCACCGTCGACGAAATGCCAGCTTATAACGGTTTGGTTGGCCACGTTAACCAATATGGCCATTATGCTCCGTTAGATGCAAATTCGGTGCTCAAATACCATCATGCTGATACCAATTCCGACCAAAATTTGTCCGCTCTTGGACTATTTGCTCCGAAAACCGTGGCAGTTAATCTTTCTTACAATGGATTGTCCGCGACGTTTGTAGAAAACGACACGCTTTCCTTCAAGGGATCCTTTGCCCAGCCTACGGGGGATCGCAGATTGGTCTTCAACGCGGACGAAGTGAATATCCGCTACATCAACAGATGGTATTTCGAAGATAAATATGTCGAAGCTACCAATTTCTTAACGTCCATGCACATGGATGAAGATGCCGTTGGACAGTGCAATACCTATTACCCGACGGCCAAATCCGCTTATAACGGCCTATCTAGCGATGCGAAAGAGATTTTCCGCAACGGCTCTGATTTTGTCGATGCCTATCTTCGTTTGCAGCAATGGGCTGCCGCCAAAGGCGAAACCGTCGGCGAATCGGAAATCACCACTAACGCTGCGAAATTCCTTTTGCCTGCGCTAAATGAACCGGCTTCCATCAGCGCCATCGTCATCATCGCCGTTGCTTCCACGGCTATGGTTACTAGCCTTCTGTTCGTCATTAATAGACGCAAAAAAGGGCATAGGTAATCCAAATAATGAATAAGGGGCCGGCCCGTCCGGTCTCTTATTCTTTCAAAAAGAAAGCACATTTTATCGAGGAAAAATTATGGCAAAAAGTAGACTTATCGGCGACTATCCCGTTATTGGCATTCGCCCGACTATTGATGGTAGAAGAGGGAAAATCAAAGTGAGAGAATCCCTAGAAGACCAGACAATGAATATGGCCAAAGCAGCAAAAAAGCTGCTGGAGGAGAATATCCGTTATTCCAATGGCGAGAAAGTGAAAGTCGTCATCGCCGATACGACGATTGGCCGCGTTGCCGAAGCCGCTGCTTGCGCCGATAAATTCCGAAAATGTGGCGTTGATATTACCTTAACCGTCACTCCTTGCTGGTGCTATGGCGCCGAAACGATGGACATGGACCCGATGACCATCAAAGCCGTCTGGGGATTTAATGGCACCGAACGTCCTGGCGCGGTTTATCTAGCTAGCGTTTTGGCAACTCATGCCCAAAAAGGCTTGCCTGCTTTTGGCATTTATGGCCACGAAGTCCAAGATGCCGATGATCAAGAAATCCCCGATGATGTCAAAGAAAAAATCCTAAGATTTGCCCGTGCCGCGGTTGCTGCTGCCACGATGAGAGGGAAATCTTATTTGCAAATTGGCTCGGTTACGATGGGAATCGGAGGATCGATCATCGATCCGAATTTCTTCGAAGAATATCTCGGGATGCGCGTTGAATCCGTCGACGAAGTGGAAATCATCCGTCGAATGGAACAGGGCATCTACGATCAAAAAGAATACGAGAAGGCTTTGAAATGGGTGAAAACCTATTGCAAACCCGATTTCGATAAGAACCCGAAGGAATTGCAAAAAACGCCCGAGCAAAAAGAAAAAGATTGGGAATTCACCGTCAAGATGGCTTGCATCATCGAAGATCTCTTTAACGGCAACAAAAACTTGCCCGAAGGAAGAGAAGAAGAAATGGTGGGGCATAATGCGGTTGTCGGCGGCTTCCAAGGCCAAAGGCAATGGACGGATTTCTATCCTAACTGCGATTTCCCCGAATCGATCCTTAATTCGACCTTTGACTGGAATGGGGCAAGAGAACCCTTTGTCTTAGGAACCGAAAACGACACTTTGAACGCGACGAGCATGCTCTTTATGAAATTATTGACTGGCCGAGCTCAAATGTTCTCTGACGTCCGCACTTATTGGTCGGGCAAATCGGTGAAAAGAGTTACCGGTTACGACATCGAAGGCCACGCCAAAGATGCCGATGGCTTCTTGCATCTTATCAATAGCGGCGCCACCTGCGTCGATGCTTGTGGGCAGTGCAAAGACGATAGTGGCAATCCTGTCATGAAAAAGTGGTGGGATGTCACCGAAAAAGACATCAAGACCATGATGGATGCTACGACTTGGCCTTATGCCGACCTCGGCTATTTCCGCGGAGGCGGATATTCTTCTCGCTTTGTTACCAAAGCCGAGATGCCGATGACAATGATCCGATTGAACCTCGTCAAAGGAGTTGGCCCTGTTTTACAAATCGTCGAAGGGTGGAGCGTTCTTCTCCCCGATGAAGTCACGGATATTTTATGGAAACGAACCGATTACACCTGGCCTTGCACTTGGTTTGCCCCTAGGATGACGGGGAAATATCCATTTACATCCGCTTATGACGTCATGAACAATTGGGGCGCTAATCATGGCGCGATCTCCTATGGCCATATTGGCGCGGACCTTATTACCTTAGCCTCGATTTTAAGAATCCCCGTCTGCATGCATAATGTCGACGAATCCAAAATCTATC
>CAMOEH010000011.1 GCA_946612055.1 uncultured Bacillota bacterium
AGCCCATTATGATTTTGAGTCGGCTTATGGGCAAGCAAGCGAGGAGGACGATGGCTATGTCATGATTCATAACGCCGCCGAATTCCTTGCCATCAGCGACAATCTCTCAGGCAATTATCGTCTAGCTAATGACATCGATCTCTCGGGCATCCAATGGACCAATTTAGGCGAATTTAAAGGAAACCTCGATGGCGCTGGTCACTATTTGATCAATGTAACCCAGGATAACGGGCAGGATGCAAAATTCTCGGTGTTTGAGCCTTTGGCTTCCGGAGCTTCCGTCAAACGCCTTGGCATGAGGGGCAAAGTGACGGAATCGGGTGGTTGGGCTGGTTCCATCGCCGTTAATAATTATGGTTTGATTCAAGATTGCCACATTGATTTGGACATCTCTAGCGTGGGCAATATCGGCGGCATCGTTTGCAATAATCGCGGCACAATCAATCATTGTTTAGTCACAAGCGTAATCAACGGCAACACTGGGATGACCGGTGGTATTGCGGTAGGGGAATATGGCACCTGTACCAATTCCTTTTTCTGGAAAGATAGGGTGAACACTCAAAAGGCGGTGGGCAATTCCAATTCCGATGCCGAAACCGCTAAAAGCGAGACAGAATTGAAATCATCCTCCTTGTATGCTAGCTTTGATCCGTTCACTTGGGTGATTGTAGACGGAGTAATTCCAACCTTATTCTCAAAATGAAAGGCAACCTTCTCAAAGTAAGACTTTTTCCATGGGTATTGATACCGCTATTTCTTGCTGGCTGCAGCGGGAAAACTGCTCCGATTCCTGAATATTCGATTCACACGGAGCAGCAGCAAATTTATTTACAGTCTCGCTTGATTGACGACACACAAGCTGGAATTGATGGGTGCGACGAAAAATCAAAGCCACTGGACGTTTTATTAACAATCCCCGACTCTTCAAAATATAGCAAAGGCGATAAAACGACATACACCCTCCGCTTATCCGAGGATGAGAGACTAAGCTCATATGAAGAATTCGTAGGGAAGGAAGATGTGTTCCACCTCAAGAATCTAAAAGTCCACACGACCTACCATTATTCTTATTCGGTCAACGGAAATGGAAAAGTCTATTCCAGCGGAATTGAATCTTTCCGCATCAAAGATAATGCTCCTCGCAATATGGATATTGACGGAGTTACTAATGCCAGGGACGTTGGAGGGTGGCGCACAATCGACGGGGACGAAATCGTGCAAGGACTGATTTACCGCACAGGTGCATGGCACCAAGAAACCTATGATTACATTAGCGAATCCGGCAAAGAAGAAGTTCGCCGTCTTGGCATTAAAACCGAAATCGATCTTAGAAAGCTTGATGAGAACGAGGTTCTCCACTCAGCGGTGGACGGGGTGAATTATTTTAGTTTCCCCATGAATGCCGATTTGGATTTGTTTAAGGAACCGATGAATGTGGAATCCACCAAAGCAGTTTTTGAACTCTTTGCTAAGAAAGAAGCCTATCCAATCGCTTTCCATTGCTATATTGGAACCGATCGGACTGGCTTTATCGCTTTCCTTTTGGGGGCGTTGTTGGGTTTGTCTGAAGACGATTTAGTACGGGATTATGTTTTTTCTAACTTCGGCAATATCGAAGGGACTAGAAATGGATCTACCATACGCAATCGCGTGAAGATTTTGAAGAAGGATTATGACGGATCTTCCGACATTGCTATAGGCGCTGAGAATTTCCTGAAAAACGATGTCGGGATTTCCAAAGAAAAACTCAATGTAATCCGAGACATTATGCTTGGCAGGACTAACCCTTTCGCATGATTGGAGCGACCAAGCGACAGCAAACGCCCTTTTCCTGCTGATGTTTTCGAGCTGCACGTACCTTTCCGCTAAAAACATCATTAATTATGCTTTGTGGAGGAAAATAGCGGGCTCGTGCATTAAAAATCGACTAATATTTCATCATGAAACTCATCGCCTATTCCAATAATGTTGCCGTTACTCTCTCCTACGGTGAATTTGTTTATGGCTCAACGTATTGTCTCTATTTGGATAAACAATTCATTGGCGATTTCAAATGCGCCCATTATTACCTCAAAGGGCTAGAGTTTGACCGCCAATACGAAATAGAGGTTAGAAGCAATAACAAAATCATCGGCACACAAACTATCAAGACGAAAAAAGAAAAGAAGATCGTTAAATTAAGCCTTAAAGCAGATGGGAAAACGCTTCTTACCAAAAACATCCAAAAGGCGATTGATGATTTGGGAGATGACGAGGTTCTCTATTTTCCCAAAGGCGATTATCTCACCGGCGCCTTGTATCTAAAAAACAACGTTGATATTTATCTAGAAAAAGACGCCAAGATTATCGGAAGCCCGTTTAAAGAAGATTACCTGCCTAAGATTAAGGCTTGATTCGATGGCATTGACAACGAAAGTTATGCATCCTTAATCAACATTGGGAAGATTGATAAAAACGCTCAATACGTGACGTCAAATATTGCGATATACGGAGGAGGCTCTATCTTGGGTGGCGGGCTTCCTTTGTATAACGATATTTCGAATGAAGAAGACGCACGGGGTGTGACTGGTTTAGATAGAGGCAGAACCAGGAATCGACTGATCAATATATCTCAAGCTCAAAATGTTTTGATCTGCGGATTGACCCTTGGCTATAGCGCATCCTGGAACATTCACCCCATTTATAGCGATAGCCTGTATTTCTTCAATAACTATATCGTGTCTTCTGATTGCGGGTTTCGCAACGCGGACGGTCTAGATCCGGATAGTTCTTCCAACGTCTATATTTTTGATAATGTCTTTGATACCGGGGACGATTGCATCGCCATCAAAAGCGGCAAAAATCCAGAAGGAAATCTTGTCAACAAACCCTCAAAACACATCCACGTGTTCGATTGTTCTTCTTTAAACGGCCACGGCTGTTCTTTCGGAAGCGAAATTAGCGGTGGCGTCAGCGACGTGGATATCTATAACTGCGATTTCTCAAAAACAATCTACGGCCTCCAACTCAAAACGACATTGAAGCGGGGCGGATATATCAAAAATGTCAGGGTTAAGAATTCCTCTTTTAGCTGCCTAAAAATTAAGGAAGTCAACTATAACGATGACGGCGAAGGGGCCGAGTCATTAACCATAATAGACAACATAAACTGTCACGACATCGCCCTGACCGGAATCGAATATCGTTTGGAAGGCGTAAGAAACCCATGCGAACCAATTTTCATCAATGGTTTTGTTAATAACAAAGAATGCTTCAGAAACATCCACATCGACAAGGTCAAATACCTCAACACCGGTTCGGATAGAAAAGATAATTTCGTTGATAATGCAACCGACGTAACGATCGATGGCGTTAAGTGGCCTAGATAAACCGCCGGTCCATCCGATTTTTATTGTTGCTCATTGGCCGACAGCATTGATTTAATTGTTCTCTGGCCATAGATAACGGTCATCAAAGAATTAATCGACCAAAGCCTTATTCTTTTAATATAAATATAATAAGAACAATGAATCATTCGTTTTTGGCCAATCGGAGATCAAAACTAGGATTATCCCAAGGGGAAATTGCCTCTAAATTTGGCTATTCTGTCCAAACGGTTTCTCTTTGGGAGACGGGTAAATCAACCCCTCCCTTACCGGTTTTAGGTCAATATGCTTCTTTGCTCCAAATCGATTTCGAAGGTCTTTTGTTTGGCGGAGAAAAGAAAGATAACCCCTATTGTGATGAGCACGTTTTTGATCCGATTGCTTTTGGGAAGAACCTTCGATTATTAAGAAAACAAAACGGTTTGACCCAAAAAGAAGTAGCAGATAAGATTTGCTGCTCCGCGAATGCCTTGACTCGATTTGAAAAAGGCGACTCCTTTCCTAGTGTTGAACAATTCATCGCTTTGGCTGGCTTATTCCAGAAAAGCTATGACGAATTATATTTTTGCATCGAGGTAGAGCACCCCGTCATCGAAGAACAGCCCGTCAAGAAAAGGCGGTCGGCTTTCGTCCGCATCGTTTTGCCGATTTTAATTTCTGTCTCCGTTTTGCTTACTGCAGCCGCCGTTGCCATGGTCGTTCGCGAGATCATAAACCCGACCACGGATCAAGAAGCCACAACGTCCTTGACCACGGAAAATAAGCCAATTCACGCATTATTTGAATCAATTCACGATTAATTGGAATAAAACACGGATGATTTAAATGCCTTTTGACATGTCTTAAACAACAATGTTCCTGCCGGCAAATTAGGTATACCTGACCATTTAGGAGCAGGGACATGAAAGTCAATAAGACCCAAGCGGTGTTATATATTTTCGAATTGCTTGTTCAGCAAGGATTTGCCAAAAAAGAAGAAGTCATGGGCGAACTCGAAATATCGGAAGTTTCCTTTTGGAGATACATCCAGGAGTTAGAAGCCTTTATCTTCAATTTTCATTTGCCGTATGAACTAACCTACGACAAAAAGACAAACACTTACCGTCTAAGCACCATCAATTAAATTATTCGGCTTCAACTATCTAAAACTGATAGGCACATTTCCTATGCTCTTTAACAAAGGGGCAATTTGTGAAATCAAGGAAGGCTCAATCTGTCCTCTATCTGTTTGAAAAACTCCAAAGAGAAGGTTTCATCCGAAAAGAAGAGGTTCTAAGTGAGCTGGAAATCACAGAGCTCTGTTTTTGGAGGTATATACAAGAGATCGAAGCCTTTATCTATAATTTCCATCTTCCGTACGAACTTAGTTACGATCGGAAAAAGATGATTTATGTCATGCGCGAAATTCGCGCGATCAAATGAAATCGCTTAATCGCGAAAGGAGAAACATTATGAAAACTAGAACTTGGGGAGACATCTTAGGGACCATTGGTCTCGTCTTCGGCATCGTGTCGTTAGTCATGGGCACGTTAGCCCTCATTCCCTTGCTTGGCTTGTGGTTTGCCGTCATCACCGGCATCTTGGCCGTCGTTGCTTTAGGCCTCGGCATTGCCGGCGTCATCAAAGCCGTTGGCAAAGGCAAATGCATCACCGCGATTGTTTTCGGCGCTTTGATGTTAGCCTGGGCGTTCATCCGTTATTTCTGGGTCGTGGCCGCCCTTGCCTCCGCTGCCGCTGCCGCTTAATTTAAGCTAAATGAAACGCTTGTTTTTCGGCTTGACCGCCATTTTATCCATCGGCCTTTTTGGGTGCGGATCGACACCTTCAGGAGACAAAGGGCCTCAACCAGCAGAAATCGATGATGGCAAAGTCAAATATCTAAAATTCAGCGACCATTGCTGGGCTAGTGGCGCTTCGCGAGATATCTCTGGTGAAGTGAACATCATGTCAATGTACCAAGGAGTTCCCGTGACCCAGGTCCACGATTTCTTTGGTTGCAATAAGATAACTTCGGTCAACATTCCGGATACGGTGACGACCATAGAATCCAACGCCTTCCAATGCTGCAGTTCTTTGGCCGGAATTCGCTTCGGTATTGGCGTAAAAGATATTGGACATTATGCCTTTTCGCAAACCGGATTTGCCGAGATTACCATCCCCGACACGGTCACTTACATGGGAATGGATGTCTTCTCTTCTTGCGAATCCTTAAAATCCATCCACATTAGCAAAAACGTAGAAACGTTGTCTGATGTTTTAAATGGTGCCAGCGCTGTTGTGGAATTGACTGTTCCTTATATCGGTGGCAGCAAAACCAGCGATCCGTTCTTAGCCAAAATGTTTGGATATTCCTATGATTGGCAAAATGCCTCTGCGCCAAAGTCTTTAAAAAAGATAACGGTGCTGGAATCTTGCCAAACCATTGGTGAGAACGCCTGCAAAGGATGTGCGTCTTTGACGACAATTGAACTGCCTTCAACCATTACTTCGTTGGGCAAAAAATGCTTTTACGATTGCACTGGTCTATCGGAGATAAAATTCGCCGGGACGAAAAGCGATTGGCAAAGCATAACACTGGGCGAAGAATGGAATACAAACATTCTAGCAACCACCGTTGTTTGTTCTGACGGAACCGTGACGTTCTAAAGCGCGATTCGCGCAATTGCTCCAAAGCTTTCGCGTCTCTGCAAAACCAAAAGCAGAGAGGACGTGAAGGCTTTTTTGATTGAAAAAACAATCATGCAACGCTCTGTGGAATAGCCACCTTGATATAATTATTTATACATGTGCGATACGACAATCGCGTCCTAATTCACGAAAAAGAAAGGGGTAGTTATGGCTTATTGGAGAAAATCGATTTTGTGTCTAGCTACCGCCTTGTGTTTGATTAGCTGCGGCAACCAAACGACGAGCGAACCTTCGTATTGGGTCGAGACAGAACCCATCGACATTTATTTGATCGGTGGCCAATCCAATGCTGCCGGCTATTCCAACCACGGCGGCCAATTAACCGAAACTTTTTCTAATGTAGGTTATGCTGGCGAGTGCGATTATAACTATCAAACCGGCATTATCGATGGCGCTAGCAACGTGGATTCTTTCGACCATTTTTATTGGGAAGTTTCTGCGGGACTAGGCTATCAATTTTGGGCTGTGGGCCCAGAATATGGAATGGCCAAGGTGATGAATGAAAACTATGCCGGCGAGAAGAAAGCTTTTATTTTCAAATCGGCCGCTGGCGGAAGTCCTCTCCTTGATAGCGATTGGCAATATGGAAACTGGTATCCGCGTTCTCTTTGGACGGAGGAAGTCAAGCAGTGTTACGAGGATGGTGTTCGCGTAAGGACTGGGTGGCAATACCATTGCTTTATGGAAAACTTTAGAAACGTCTATCGTGAATTCACCGCCAACGGCTATGCTCCAAAAATTAAAGGCATGATTTGGATGCAAGGGGAGGCCGATCTAGAACAGCCGATCCTTTATAAGGACGTTTTAAAACATTTTATCAACGACGTGCGTGAAGATTTGTCCGAGATTACCGGGGACATGTCTTTATCCACGATGCCTTTTGTCATTGGAAAGATTGCTACCTCTTTCTATCAATGGGATAACCCATTAGTTCCTGCCTTCAATCAAATGCAGGAGAGGGTGTCCCAAGAAGATCCTGCTTGCGCGACCGTCGAAACTTCGGATTTGATCATCAATCGCGAAGACGGGACTCTCAACGGCTCCGATCGCTGGCATTTTAATTGCCGCGATATGGAAACCCTAGGCATGCGTTTCGGCAATAAATTGCTGGAAATGAATGACGAAAACAATTAAGCGTTTATAATAGGGCAAGCCTAATTTTTGATATGACCAAACGCATTACGATTGTTGATATAGCCAAAGCGACCGGGTTTTCCATCAGCGCGGTGTCCAAAGCCCTTGCCGATGCCCCGGATATCTCGAAGGCAACCAAAGACGTTATCAAGAAAAAATGCGTTGAACTTGGCTATGTTCAAAACATCAACGCTTCTTCTTTGAAGAAAGGGAATTCCCGAATTATCGGGATTCTTTATGACAGCTTTCTCAACCCTTTCTATAACGAAATCGTTTATTACATCGAATTGCTTTTGAAAGATCTTGGCTATTCGATCGCGATCTATCGTTCTAACCAATTTGATAACGCCATTTTCCATCAAATCTTTGCCCGAAATGCAGAAGGCCTCATTTCCTTTCTAACCCCCGATAAAGATGTGGAAGCCAGGATTAAGAAACTTGCTTTCCCTTCGGTTATCGTCGGCCGTGATAGTGAAGACATCCCTTCCGTCTCCGCGGATAACGAGAAAATTGGCCAAATCGCCGCCCAATATGCATTGGCAAAAGGAGCTAAGCGTCCCTTTTATGTTGGAGAAAGCGTTGATTTGCCAATCGTCCGCATTCGTCGCGATGGATTTGAAAGCGAGCTCGCAAAACAACGCATCCCTGTCACCTCTTTAGTCAAGAAAGCCTATATCTCTAACCGCGAATTGTTAGAAGGGCTGAACGCGGAAGAATGGAAGAAAACGGATTTCGTTTTCTGCTTTAACGACGCGATGGCTTTCGACGTCATGATTCATCTTTCCAAACTCGGAAGAAAAGATGTTCCTGTCGTTGGAGTGGACTGTGTCCAAGATGAAATCGCCTTGCCTTTTTCGATGGCTTCGGTCGGCTTTGACAAAGAAGAAATGTCGGAAAATGCCGTCCGTCTCCTCTTGTCTCAAATCTCTGGGCACCGATTGAAAAACCCTCGCGTTATCGTCAACGTTCATCTCAGTATTTTTGATCGCTAATTTTTCTCCAAGGATTCTTTATCCTGTCTTTACATCACTAAATCGTTTTAGTAAAATCGTTATGTAATAAATTTCGGTTCAAGGGAATCCCGTGGAGGAATTATGAACATGAAAAAAGCAGTTTTTTTGGCCCTACTTGCCTCACTCGCTTCTTTTAGTGTGACTGGCTGTGGTAATAGCGGTGATGGCGGAAGCAAAGGCCCGATCAGCGCCATCGTCGCAAAAGAAAGCAATGCAAAGATGAAGTTAGGGGAGCGCATCACCGTTTCGGATTATTACGAAATCAAAAGCGGCAGCGCCCTCAAGCCATCCCAGATGCTTTGCAAGGTGACTTCTAGCGATCCTAGCATTGTAAAAATCTCTAACCGTTCTGCAGAAGCGGTGGGAATTGGAACCGCCACCTTAACCGTTGTTTCTCAACTGGATGAAACCAAATCCTGCACCTTTGATATCACGGTAACCGATGTCTTTATTGATCGCAGCTTGACCTATATCCCTTCCGAAGACGATTTCGAAGACGAATATGATTCGGAGACGGGAACGGGTTCCTTTACGACCCATTCGATGGTTCATAGCAATTTCTATTACGTCAAAGGCATCAACGATTTGAAGTGGTATCTTGAAAGCGACATCACCTTCAATGCGGTTAACCCCGAAGATCGTTGGCCAAAGATTGGCATCGTTGCCCGTAGTTTCAATTCGCTTGGTCAAGAAACGATGGCTACCTTCTTCTTAAGCGCCAACATCGGTTTGTATGACACCGTCGATGAAGAAGGCAACATCGTCAAAGGATATGACAACAAGCTTTGGCGTGATTTTGGCGTCTGCGAAGTTGACCAAAATGGCCACTGGGCTTGGGAAGAAGGCACGACCAACGCCTTTGCCCGTCATAACGATTCCGCCTGGCAAAGCACCAGAAACCTTACCTTTGGAACTCCTGGAACCTTCAATTTGGGCGTGGCCCGCGATGGGACGGACTTCCATGTTTATATCGACCATCGCTACGTTGGCTCCTATCAATTAAGCCCAACCTTAGAGATCCTTTGGGAAGACGGCGCTCCTCTTCCTTCTCACGTCGGCTTCTGGCATTTCAATTCCGATGTGACGTTCGCTAATTATCGCGTCAGCAAAGAAGAAAGCGATGTCGCGGCTAAGATTCCCGCCTCGCCAATCTTCACCGAATTCCAAGAAGACTAAAGGAGACACCATGAAAAAACCATTTCTATTTGTAGCTCTTGCCGCCTTGGCTTCCGCAGCAGCCTTGTCTGGATGCGGCCAACAGAAGGGCGGAGACATGGTTGATGATCTCGAACGAGATGAAAATGGGAATTTCGTCGTCGAATATCTTGATGGCGTCCAGGTCAACCTTCGTTCGGTCATTGGCAACCCGGATAAACCGGTCCTCGACAAGCTCATCAACGAATTCAATCGCGAATACGCGGGCATGATTGAAGTCAAAGTCACCGCCGTGGCCCACGAATCTTATTACAACGCCCTCGAGACCGATTTCATCCATAACTGGAAGAATTTCCCCGATCTCTGCTTGATGCATAACGAGAAAAATATCGAATATGCATCCCAAAATTACTTCTACGCGGTTGACGATATCATCGATGATCTAGGTTTGAATCTTGATTTCGATAATGTCTATGACAACATCGAGAAAACAACTTTGATGGATGGCAAGCATTATGGCATTCCCGTTGATGCCCATGGTTATCTATGCCAAATCCGTCAGGACATCATCAAGAAAAACGAGCTTGGCTTTGATGGCAATACCCGCTTCGTCCCGAACAATTACGAAGAATATCAATCCTTGCTCGAATCGCTTCGAGAAAAAGCCGATGCCGGGGAACTCTATCTTCGCGACATCCGCAAAGTCGCTCCAAGCAAAGAAGAGCAAAAGAAAGGCCAGCATGCCTGGTATAAAATCACCCATCGCCCTGAAACGATGACCAGCGAAGAAGAGGAGAAGAACCTTGCCTATATCGAAGATTTCTATCCCTCCTTCGTCCATTACGAAGAAAGCGATCACCTTTCTGCCTTGTATGTTAATGGAGGCAGCCTTGTTGATAATGCAGGCCGCATTAATTTCCAAAACAACGACGGCTTCAAACGCTATGTTAAGGACTACGTGAATCGTTTTAATTCCGGTTTAACTGGAGATATCGGTTCCAAAGAAGAAGCTTTCTCCACTGGCAAAACCATCTTCTTCTCTGAAGGTCCATGGCAAGTGGCTAACACCTATGACGCCATGTGGAACAATAGCGAACTCAAAGTGGCTGATGAAGCTCTTGGCGTCAGCGAAGAAGACGCGAATGATCCTGTCTACCAGCATCCTTATGTCGTCAGCCGCCATAATTGGCTTGCTAACCCAGAAGGAAATGTCGCCGATCCAAACAAATGGTATGGAAACGGCCACGTCTTCGCTTTAACGAAAAAAGTGACCTCGCTTAAGAAAGCCGCTGCATGCCTCTTCTTTGTTGAATGGCTCACTCAACAACAAAGCGAAGAAGGCGAATATCACTTATCCTCTTGGTGCAGTGCAGGGCATATTCCCGCCTGGAGCAATGTCTATAATTCCGATAGCTATCGTAACGTTGCCGCTAAGAGCATGACCCTTCAAGCGATGGGAAATCCAGAAAACGTCATCGCTTTGGAAAGCCTTCGTTATGCGACGACCATCGTTGGCGGTTTGAAAAAAGCCGTTGGTGATGTTGAAAATAGCCTCGAAAGCACCGCAGGGTGCACCGAAGAAGAGGCGCTTCAAAAACTTTCTGACGTTGCCCGTTCGACGCAACGCGCAATCGATCGTTTGGGATAAAGAGGCTTTGCGATGACCTTGACCGCCCAAGAAGAACAAAACTGGAAAAAAGAACGGAACGCCGGGTTATTCCGCAAATACGGCGTTGTCGCGTTTTTCCTGCTTCCCTTCCTCTCGGCCTTCATCGTCTTCTTCATCGTTCCCCTTTTCTATGGCATCCACATTTCTCTCACCAACTACAAATACAGCATGCCGGGGGTTGAAACCTACAACAACTTCTATTGGTTCCGCGTTCTTTTTGACCCATCGTTAGATATTGAAATCTTCCAAAGCTTCTGGCTTGCCTTTGCTCACACGATTACCTTCGTGATCGTAATGGTTCCCATCGCGGTTTTGGTGCCATTAGGGCTGGCTCTTCTTATCAATAAGAAGCCGATTGGTTATAAAGCTTTCCGCGCGATTATTTATATGCCCTCTATCGTTCCTTTGACGGCATCGGGGGTTATCTTCACGCTTCTATTCTTGTCCAAATCCAACCATGGCCTTGTTAATGAATTCCTTGGCACCGACATCAATTGGCTTTCCGATACGTGGTTTAGTATCCCATTAGGCAAATTCCAATATGACGTCGCCTATGCTTGGATTCCGATCTTCCTTATGTGCTTTTGGGGAGGTTGGGGTGGCAATTTCATCATTTTGAGCGCTGGCCTTAATAACGTTTCCAAAAACTTGTACGAGGCAGCGGATATCGATGGATGCGGCGCCTTCAAGAAATTCCTCCATGTCACCCTTCCCGGCATTAAGCCCCAGATGGTTTTGTGCTTATTCACGACCATCATTGGCTATATGGGTTTGTATGGACAGAACTTTGTCCTTTCTGGTGGAGGACCGACGATTTCCACGATTTCGATGGCCCCGGCAGGCGGGCAGACGTCAACGTTGATGTATTTCATTCAAGACATCGTCGCGAATGATCCCAATAACCGCGCCACCTTATACGGCTTAGGCGCTGCTTCTAGTTTAGTGTTCGCTTTGTTTGTCGGAATCATTTCTGGCGTTCAAATGTATCTAACCCGTACCAAGAAAACGGGGACAAAACTCGCGGAGCAATATGCAAAATGGCAAAAGATAAGGTAAGCATTGAAAATTACATCGGCTACCGCAAAAGCACATTGCTTGGCGGGAAGAAGACGATTCAAGTCGGCAAGATCATTGCCTTCATCATCCTTTTCCTTTTCTGCTTGGTTTGGGTATTGCCTTTTGCCGTTATGCTCTTTGGATCATTACGTGGATACCGTGACACCATTTTCTATCCGAAAGAGCTCTTCTACCCTCATAGCGGATATACCTTTGAAAATTTCCGCATGGTCTTATTTGGCGAATTGCCGGAAGGCATCGGCCAGACCGTGACCTTGGAATATAAAATCGGAAGATGGTTCCTCAATAGCCTTATCTCCGCGCTTGGCGGAAGCTTGCTCTATCTTTTGGTCGCTTCTTTGGCCGCATACGCTTTCACCTTCATTGATTTCCGTTACCATGGGCTTCTATTTGCCATATTGGTTGCCTCGATGGTTATCCCTGGAACGGCAACAACGGTTGGCAATCAATCCCTTGTTTATTCGATGGGGCTTAATCGCACCTTGCTTGCCCTCATTATTCCTGGGCTAGGCGGAGTTTATGGCATGTACCTCATCAAAACCTTCTTTGGCTCCATTCCTAAGGATTTGGTGGAATCGGCCAAGATGGATGGCTATAGCCAATTCAAGATTTTCTACAAGATCGTCCTGCCTTTAGGGAAAACGGTTTTGTTTGTCCAAGGCTTATTTGGCTTTATGGGCGGTTGGAACGATTTGATTTGGCCTCAGATGCTTTATGGGGCTAGCGATACCGATTTATGGACGCTTCAAGTTGGGATGGCCTACATCATCAACGGCTCTAAGACCAGCAACATGATCGGTGGTGCATTGGCAGGGGGCGTGATCTGCTTATTGCCAATTTTAGTGATCTATTTGATCGCCCAAGACAAGATCATCGAAGGCATGGCCTCTAGCGGCATCAAACAATAAGAAAGGGGAATTATCATGGAAAGAAAAAACAAAGCAAACATAGTTCCAAAACCGAGTGGCGAGAAAGTTTCCTCTTTCGTCCAGTTGAAGGATATCAACAAAATCTACCCCAATGGCGTTCAAGCCGTTTATGACTTCAACATCGATATCGACAAAAACGAATTCATCGTCCTTGTCGGGCCTTCTGGATGTGGTAAATCCACGACCCTTCGCATGATTGCCGGTTTGGAAGACATCACCAGTGGATATCTATATATCGATCAGGCCCTTTCCAATTACACGCCTAGCAAGAACCGTAATATCTCCATGGTGTTCCAAAATTACGCCCTCTATCCTCAGATGACGGTTTATGACAACATCGCTTTCCCTTTAAGGGCCAAGAAATATCGGAAGCCCATATTTGCTATTGAACTTCTAGCCATCAAAGAAGCCAGAGAAATCATCGAAAAACGTATCGAAGAATACCTTCTCGCCAAGATGGAAGCCGGAAGAAAAGATATCAATTACACAACGAAGATCGAATTCATCGCGACAAAACTATGCGTCTCCGATCAAGCCGTTCGTCTTTTGGGAAAATTCAAAATCGCAAAAGCTTCGGATTTAGATAACCCTGGCAAAACCAAGAAAACGCTCCGCGAGGAAATCTTGGAAGATTTGCTTGCAAAAGAAGAGAAAGAACAAGAAAAAGTTGCCAAAAAAGGCTATGAACTCGATGGCGATTTCCATTATCTCAAAGACGGCGAAATGCTTTACCGTGAACGAAAGCTCACCGAGCAAGAAATCCGTCAAAGTGTTTTCGAAGCCGCTTCCATTTTGGATCTAGGTCCCTATCTTGACCGTCGTCCTCGCGAACTTTCTGGCGGGCAGATGCAGCGCGTTGCTTTAGGAAGAGCCATCGTCCGAAACGCCAAACTCTTCTTGATGGATGAACCTTTATCCAATCTTGATGCCAAACTCCGTGTCGCGATGCGTTCGGAGATCGTCCGTATCCACGAACAAATCGGCGCGACGACAATTTACGTTACTCACGACCAAACCGAAGCCATGACGATGGCCACTAAAATCGTTGTCATGTCCAAAGGCTGGGTTCAACAAATCGGAACCCCAGAAGAGATCTATAACCATCCGAAAAACATCTTCGTTGCCACCTTCATTGGGGCTCCTGCGATGAACATTTTCGATGCAATTTATGATAACGGGTCCCTTGTTTTTGGAGATGGTTACAAAATTGCCCTTACTCCGGAAGAGAAGAAACGGCACGATACTTATTTCCAAGAGAAGATTGATGATTTGAAGCGCCTTTTGGCAACCGAAGATTTCATCAAACTAAAAGCCATCAAGGCGATTGACGAAGCGTTATTTGCTCCTTGCTTTGTCTCTTCCGCCTATTTAGAAAAAGAAATCTCTGAGATGGCGCGTTTATCCGCCTCTTATCCCTTCGCGGAGAAAGCGGTGGCCATCAAATCCCAATTGGAAAGTAACAAAGAGACGATTATTCACCAATTCAATGATTTGCTTCTTGTAAACGAAGAAAAGAAGCTCAAGGAGATTTCCGAGATTATCGTCTCCTTAGAAGATGAGCATGGCCTTGCTTGCAAATCTCAATTAGAAACACTGTTGGCGGCTTTGCCTGCACCAAAAATCGAAAGACAAGAAGAATTGCTTGGCCTTCTTTCCAAGATTCAAGAATTGAAAGAAGAGGCAATCACCAATAACGCCAACGCCGTCATTGGATTATTCAAACACTTTGATCTAGGCAAGCTTTATCGCCCTTCTTTCAAAGGAAATCTCCTTTCCTTAAGGAAGCCGTTACTTACATTTGAAAAGATTTCTTCTACGGATTTGAGCAAACTTCATAACGCCCAAGTCTTTAATAAGGCCGAAGCCAAACAAAGCGAAGCCCTTTATTACCAAAAGCCCAAGGGCAAACCCAAGAAATCGAAACATCACTTCAACCTCAATTCCAAGAGCATCGAGTTCATCAGCAACCTTTATGACGTGGCTGAAAATTTGCTAAATCGATGCACGGAGGCCCTAAATGGACCGCATCATCTTCGTGTCGGCATCCGTCCAGAAGATATCCATCAAGAAGGAACCTTCTCTGGAAAGACAAGCGATGCTTTCGAAGTCGAATCCGAAATCGTCGAGCTTCTTGGCAGCGAACTGCTCGTCCATTTCAATTGGGATAACGCGAAAGCGGTGGCCAAAATCGCTACCGAGCACCTTGTGAAGCCACATAGCAAAATCAAACTCGTTTTCCGTCGCGACAAATTGCTTTTATTCGATGAAGTTTCGGGGGACACAATCTAAGGAGAGAACCATGAACAAGAAT
>CAMOEH010000012.1 GCA_946612055.1 uncultured Bacillota bacterium
AAACCGTAACCACGGCTCTAGGCAAGCAGACCCAATGGTCGCCTGGGGTCGGGTTGATATGGTCTTTGGCAATCGTATATTGTTTCCAAACACCAACTGGCGCCCAATAATGGTGATCATCTAAACCATAAACGCCGAAATTAAACACTTCTTCGCATAGAATCGAGAACGTGATGCCTTCTTCTGGCAAATAGTTATAGAAGACATCGCTCAACAAGAAGAGTTTTAGGCTCTCGTCGGTTGGTATTTCAACTTTTAAGGATGTATTTCCGCTGATGGCGTAATCGCTAGATAACGAAACGTTGGTTCGATAATCATCGACGATCGATAACCGATCAAAAGCGTTTTCGAAAGTCGCGAATTTCGTAAATGGGCGAATATCGTCAAGATAAACGGTGGTATTGGCACCAACAGTGAACACCCAGTGATTCCCTTCCTCGGGATTGATGCTGGATTTTGCAATATGGTATTCTCGCCAGGCATTTCGATCGTCTTGCCAATAATGGATGCTTTCTTTCGAACCATGTCCGGCATTATAAATGGGCTGTCCGGAAGGAATGTCGCCATTGAAGATGTCGCCGCAATACATCGCGAAGACAAGTCCTTCTTCGGGAAGCATATCGTAATATTCATCGGAAATGACTAACGCGTTCGCGCCGGAAGTCAACGTTACTTTCAAAGATTTGCTGCCGGAATTATGCTGCTCATCGCTAATCGCGACCGTGGTATCCGTTCCGTTAGCAATCATCGTTAAGGAACGATCGCTTTCAAAATCCAAATGTTTCGGCAAAGCGGGGAGAATAACCGAGGCCGTGATTTCGACTTCGCCAGCTTCGTCTTCAAAATTCTTGTCGCATTTATCGCAATGATAATGCTCGATGTTGCCATCTTCATCAAAGGTTGGATCTAAGGCTTCGACATGTTCCATTTCATGATGGCCTTCGATGACCCAGCTATCTTCTTCGATTCGGTTTTTGCCTTCCGCATCGGAATAGAAACGATAGCATCTTTGGCATTCATAATATTCTTCGCTTCCATCCGTTACGCAGGTTTATTCCACCGCTTCATGGTGGACCATATCGTGTCCTAGGGCCTCCAAGCGAACATCGCTAACGGATAATTCGTTTTCACCATTCTCGTCGGCATAATATTTATGGCATTGATCGCATTCATAATAAGCGAGGCTGCCATCTTCCGTGCATGTTGCTTCCACGGCTTCATGGAAATGAAAATGATGGCCTTTCTTTGGAAGGGTAATGTCTTTTAAATCAATTTCCACTTCCCCGTCTTCATCGGCGAAATTCTTGCCGCACATCTCGCAATGGTAATAGGCATAATAGCCATCTTCCGTGCATGTTTCTTCTTTGGAGTTGACGCTTACCATCGTATGATGGGCTGGAATTACCAAATCATCTAACGTGACTTCGTTTTTATCCATATCAAATAGCAAAGGACAATCCTCGCAGGCGTAATGCTCCTCTACGCCATCGACGGTGCATGTGGCAGGGACTTCTTCAACATAGAGATAGGCGTGTTCTTGGCTTTTGTTATTACAGCCTGCCGTCACCAAAGCAAAGCTTAGCGTGAAGAAGGATGCGAATAATGATTTCTTTTTCATGGGTGAACCTCCAATCTTTATTCGTATGCGGGGACTAGACGTATCGATTTCCAGTCTACCGAGACGGAATCGAACGTGATCTCATTGATTTTGAACGTATCAATGTGAACAAATGTGTCGATATCGCCACCAAAATCAGCGAAATTAAGGCTATAGGTCACCCAGCCATCATTTCCTTTTTCTAATTTGCCACGGGAAGGCACTAGATCATCACCGTTGCCACTGATCGTGACTTCTTGAATCACGTTCTTGCCGCTATTATCGATCGCGAATTTGAATTGCCCTTCGCCATGGCATTTAAAATCCATCGCCAAAGCGCCATGGGATAGTTTTTCTTTATTAAATTTGTCCCAGGAAGAATATTCGAGAGTTTCGCCTCGGGCATAGGTTCCGACGTTCTTTTGGATTCTAAAGGATTGATCCACCACTCTTAAGGAAGTCCAATCGATATAGCCGTTCGCGGTTTGGTCTTCTCCAGGGGCGTATACCAAGTCGATTTTCTCGGCCAGATTTTTGCCATCGCCATGCAAATAATATTCATTGATGATCAGCGTATACCAGCCATCGTATTTATCGGTAACGATGACGCCCATATTGCAAACGAGGTTGCCATTATAACTACCAATGACGATGTAGTTTGAGATGTTGCGCCACATCGAAGGGTCGGCGTAATTGAAACCGAAAGATTTGACGCCATTGCTCATCAATTTGAAATCGAGTGCCAAGGCATGGCCTTTTAATTCCGACATATCAAGAGGATTTGGAAGCCTCGTCTCAATTCTGCCTCCAGCGGGAAGATAAGAGGCGCGGACGTGGGGGACAAAAGTGCGGACGTGCACCGCAACATCGCCATGAATACTAGGATCGTATTGGGAAATGATGCGGACGACCGCTTCCCCTTCTTTTTTGCCTTTTAAATAGCGATTGTCGATGATTTCGACATTTTCTTCGCCGGAAACAATTTCTAGATTATACAAACAGGAAGTGGCTTCTTTTGGTAAAAATTCAAATTTGTCCCTAAGGGTGAAGCGATTTTCCAAATCGATATCGATCTCCGCTTCTTTAATTAGGATGTCAGAAGGGGCGGTTTCCTCCGTAACCAAATTATCAATCGCGAAACGGGTGAAATTGCTCGAACCATCTTTTTGGGTGTTAACGACGAAATTGATCGAATAAACATCCATGTCAAAATTCGGATCGTTTCCGATAACGAGAGTCTTCCACTCGCCTACGGCGAATTCTGCCCCGTATCTTTGCTTGATCAAGTTGCCTTTCATATCGAAAAGCAATATTTCCGCATAGCCAGGACCGCTGATGCGGCAAACATCCAATTTGATGATTTCTCTGCCTAAATTAAGAGGCTTTGGCAAAGTGAAGGAGACCGATTGCGTGCGAGCATCCACCGTCGAGGCGCATTGAATAACGCCGACGGTATTACGGCCTCCGAATTCATCGTAGAAGGAATAATAATTTTTTCCCCAAACATCGGCTTCCGCCTTGATTAAGAGATCCTTGCTGACATCGATGGTAACATTTTTCGATAAGGACGGGTTGGAAGAAGAGGAGATTTTCGCTTCGATAGTTCCAACGTTTTTGGCCCATAAAGTTCCATCTTCTTTGATTTCCACGACATCTTGATCCGGGGTCAATATTTCGACATTGATGCCATGATCGACGGTATCGAAAGAGGGCGTGAATGCAATTTCTGGCTTTATTTCATAACCGACGCACGCATAGATAGAAGAATCCATTTCCATCGAAGTCGGGGATTCTAGAGGCAAGATATGAACGGGCAATTCGTATTTGACGTTAGAGCCATCCGTAGCTTCGCAGATGATCGTCGTATCCCCTGCTTTCGTGGTATAAATGAAATCGTTTTGGAAGACGCCCATATCTTCGTCTTTTAACGACCATTTGACGTTTTTGTTGGTCGCGCTTGCAGGGAGGATTTTCAAATCTTGAATCATAATGTTGTGATTCAAATAGACGCGGTCAGAAAGAAGGCTAAAGGAAATCTCTTTGATTTTTACCTCTTGAACCACTTCTTCTCTGCTTGAATTATCCTTTGCTTCGCAAGATGGCAAAAATAGAGCGAAGGGTAATAGCATCATGAAGATTTTTGAACTCTTTTTCATAACTAGCCTCCTATGCCTTTATTGATTCGCGTAAGAATATAAGCGAAATCGTTGATTCTTTTCTTCGTCGAAATAGGAATCGCCGCCGTCTTTGGATTTGACTAGCGACAATTGATTAACCCATTCCTCGTTTTCGTTATTGGCCTCTTTGACCAATAAATAATGTCTTTCTTTATCGATGATGACTTCGAAGGCGTTTTCCTTTTTATATTGAAGGGAGGTGATGCTATCTCCTTTGACAAGGAATTTCCTCACCACTTCCTTCAAATAGACGAAGCTATCCCGATATATTCCGCGTCGATCGATGATTCTATTTCCGCGATCGATGATTTTTTCCAACTCCTCGCCGCTGATATATAGGCCTTTCCGCAGCAATTGCTGATATTCGGTGACGTTGATGAAGCGGTCAAACATCTCTAGGTTCAATAAGAAGCCACCTAAAATGGCTAAAGGCAACAAGGTCACCGTCGCAACGACATAGATGATTTGCTTGATGAATAAGCCATTCAAGAAAAACTCTAATAGGACCGGCAAAGCTAATAAGACAATCGCAAAGCCAATCGAAGGCAATAACGATTTGATGTAGACGTAAGAAGAATTCCTTAAGGAATAAATCAATTTGGAAGAATAAATCATCGAATAATAAAGGAAGATGATCACGATCGGGATATAAACCGCCAAGAAGAAAACCAAGATGGCGATGGAATAGGCCGTAAAGCCATAATAGGCAGTCAACGCATTCATCCCCAATTTGAAAAGGGCGGTAAATAGACCCATGATCAGGAAATGAAGCCAATTGTCTTTGATTCCTTTTTTAAATAAATAAGAGAATAAGACGCCTTCTTCGTAGCAAAGCTGCAAAATGACGCGTAAGACACCAGCAAGCATCACGAAGATAAACGGATATAAGAGGAGATCGATCCCATTAGAAACGAGATAGATGATTCGGATCCAATATTCGCCTTCGAGCTCTTGCAAGTTGCCATTTTTTACCGCGCCTAAAGTGAGGATATTCAAATAATCGGCAAAGAAGCTTTTGACGATGAGCAAAATCAGAATGCCAAGCAAAATCAAACCGAGTTTGAAA
>CAMOEH010000013.1 GCA_946612055.1 uncultured Bacillota bacterium
GGTTTTGTTATAGGCCGCGACACCCTCATCATCAAAATAGGTATATGAAGGCCCTTTGGTTAAGGGACGTTCTTCAATCGTTAATTTGCTAGAAACAATCTTTTGGCCTAGTTTTCCTTCCAAGAAGGAAGAATGGCGTTGGATTTCATCGGCAATCGCCGAAGAAAGGAAGGCATCGATCAAAGAAGCAAAGACATCACGGTCTAAGACGGTTGGATATTTGCCAGAAGGGCAACTGACGCCACCGAATTTCTTTAAGCCTTCCTCGACAATCGTTTTGGCCATCGTTTCAGGATTGAATTTGCCGTAATCGTTGCCAAAGAAATAATCGTAATAGGTTTTGACTTCTTCCTCTTTGCGGAGAACTGCTCCAGCAGAGAAGATGAAATAATTGGTCTTTTGTTTTAATTTCAGGCCATGAGAATTGTAGAGTTCGGTCGAAGATTCGATCTCGCCATAAGAGATTCCGTTGGCATCGCTAACAAGCGGGCTGGCAGCATAAATCGCGTCTTCAAGTTTTCTTAAATCCGCCAATTTAGTGGACACGGGTATTTGTTTTAGCTCTTTTTTATAGACGTTTGCCTTTTTATATTTCTCCGAGCCCTCAAAGATTCCGACTTCATCCATCTTCTCGGAATAAGTCGCGGTGAGGATGATCTGGTTTACAAGATAATCAAAGGTATCTTTGCCTAATTTCTCCGTGCTGGCAGAACCGAATTTGCCATTATAGATTCCGCAGGCGATGATAGTTTGGCTATCCGCGATCGTATAGGAATCGATTTCGTGATGGAAAAGGCGGATAGAGAGTTTATTGGAACGGACCACGTGGATTTGAGATTGGGCGATTCCTTTTTCTTTTGCTAAGGCAAAAAAGCGGTCGAAAGTCATTCTAATTTTCCTCCTCGTCCTCCGACGGTGATTTCTTTAATGCGGATTGTGGGCTGACCAACATCGACGGGAATGGAACCGGATTTAGATCCGCACATCCCTTGGCCTAGGGCCAAATCGTTTCCAACGCGGTCAATGTTACGAAGGACTTCTTCGCCCGATCCGATGAGCGTGCATCCCTTCACGGGTTCAGCGATTTTGCCATCACGGATGATATAAGCTTCCGAAGCCGAGAAATTGAATTCACCCGTAGTCGGCTCCACAGAGCCTCCTCCAAAGTCAGCAACATAAATGCCAAGCTTCGTGTCTTTGATGATTTGCTCCGGATCATCCTTTCCTGCAGCAATATAGGTATTGCTCATACGGGAAGTCGGTTCATAACGATAAGATTGCCTTCTGGCGCAGCCATTGGGCTCCATTCCTAGTCTTCTGCCGTTAGCTTTATCGACAAGGAAACCAACACAGACACCATCTTTGATGAGTTGGTTCTTTTGGGTTGGATGTCCTTCGGAATCGATGTTGTTGGAACCCCATTCGTTTGGAATCGTTCCATCGTCATAAGCGGTGACGAGAGGACTAGCGATCGTTTTGCCAATCGAATTGGAGAAGACCGAGAGCCCTTTTGCTGTCGCGGTGGCTTCTAAAGAATGGCCGCATGCCTCATGGAAAAGAACGCCGCCCCAGCCACGATTAATGACAACGGTATAACGTCCAGAAGGGCATTCTTTTGCCCCGAGCATGAGAATGGCTTTTTCTCCGACTTGCTTTGCCTTTTCAAGATAATCGAGTTGATCAGTGAAAAAATCCCATCCACCGAATTTTCCAGGGCCGGTGAAGCCGGTTTCGATTTTGCCATCTTCTGCCGCCATCGCGACCATGGCCAAACGGCCTCTTTCTTCTTCGTTAAGGAATTGTTTGGCAATTTCTCCTTCGGCCGTGAAGATTTCGATTTGCTTACGATAGGAGGAGAAGCCATCTTGGATACGAACAATCCTAGGATCAACGGCTT
Source organism: uncultured Bacillota bacterium (assembly GCA_946612055.1). The sequence goes on from CAMOEH010000013.1 coordinate 1,898, forward strand.
TCGTCGCTTCATAGCATTTTTTCAAATAGGCAATCTTCTCCGTCGCGGGAACATCATTAAGATGTTTGGTGACGGGGTTGATGTTTTTAACGCGCATCTTTTGAATCGATTTCACGATAAATAAAGGCGACCCCTCATAGCTTTGAGCAAGACGAGAAGCAAGTTCTAACAAGCTCTTCGGCGATAAATCAGAGGTGTACCCGTAAACGGAGCGGAGGCCTTTCAATATGCGTAATCCCGCTCCAAAGGTTTCGTTTCCTCCAACGGATTCCACCTTTCCGTTTTCTAAACGGATGGAGGAAGAATCGTTTTGTTCCAAATAAAGTTCGGCATAATCCCCGCCGGTGGACAAAGCGGCATTGAGGACTTTGATTGCCAAGGATTTTGAGATCATGATTCGTCCTTTCTATGACAAAGCAATGTAATGGTAATTGATTTTAATCAAAAATAAAGAACGATTTCTTGAAGAAAATGATTGCCCCAACCTTTTCTTTTGTGTATTGTAGGTAGGCTCTCTGTGCGACAAGACGTCGTACGGCGAAAGGAGATGAACAACATGAAAGAAGGAATCCATCCGGAATACCACACCTGCAAGGTCACTTGCACCACCTGCGGTTCGACGTTCGAGACTGGCTCCACCTTGAAGGAAATCAAGGTTGATACTTGCTCCAACTGCCACCCGTTCTATACCGGAAAACAGCGTTTCGTCCAACAAGACGGCCGTATCGATCGCTTCAACAAGAAACTTGCCAAAAGCCAAGGCAAATAAGCCAAGCGAGATCATTGCCTTCCTTAATGGGAAGGCTTTTTCTTTCTCAATTAGGAAGAAAGGCATATTTGTGGTAAAATGCTTCGCCGAAACGGCTAGTCGCTTTGTGCAGATCCATCATTAGGAGGAAGCTCATATGGCCAAGAAATTCTATATCACCACCCCAATTTATTACCCAAGCGCATCCCCTCATTTGGGACACGCTTATTGCACGACCCTTTGCGATGTCATCGCTAGGGGCAAGAGAATGCGCGGTTATGAAACCTTCTTTTTGACTGGTTTAGACGAACATGGCGAGAAAATCCAAAAGAACGCCGAAGCAAAAGGAGTTTCTCCCCAAGAATTTGTCGATGAGGTAGCCACTCGCTTCACCTCCCTCTGGGAAGCGATGAAAATCAGCAACGACGATTTCATCCGCACCACGCAGCCTCGTCACGTCGAAACCGTCCAAAAGATCTTCTCGACGATGCTTGAAAAAGACGATATTTATCTCTCTTCCTATTCCGGCTGGTATTGCGTCCATGAAGAATCGTATTGGACGGAGACCCAACTAGGCGAAAACCATACTTGCCCCGAATGTGGCAGACCCGTGGAGAAAAAAGACGAACCGGCTTATTTCTACCGTTGCCAAAAATACGCGGATGCGTTGCTTTCTTTCTATGACAAAAACCCGAAATTCATCACCCCGGAATCGCGAAAGAACGAGATGGTGAACACTTTCATTAAGCCAGGACTTCAAGACCTGTGCGTTTCCCGCACCTCCTTCTCTTGGGGCGTTCCTGTTTTAGAAAACGATGCACACGTGGTCTATGTTTGGCTCGATGCTCTCTCTAATTACATCAGCGCACTAGGTTATCTCCAAGATAACGATGCCAACTTCCAAAAATTCTGGCAGGATCCTGAAACCGAGATCGTTCATGTTATCGGAGCTGATATTACCCGCTTCCATACGATTTATTGGCCGATGTTCTTGGATTCCCTTGGACTTAGAAAGCCTAACCGCGTCTTTGTCCATGGTCTATTGATGATGAAAGACGGAAAGATGTCCAAATCGAAAGGAAATGCGATTTCCGCCTATCCTTTGATCGAACGTTATGGCGTGGATGCGGTCCGTTATTACATGGTCAGCGAAGTTCCTTTTGGGGAAAACGGAACCTTTACCCCAGAGCAATTCGTGATGCGCGTGAATCAAGATTTGGCCAATAATTTTGGCAATTTGCTTAACCGCACCGTGTCGATGATCAGCAAATATTTCGGAGGCGTTATTCCTGCTTATGAAGGCGAGATCAATCCAACCGATAAAGAACTTCATGATCTATGCGAAAAGACGGTTGTTGCTTATGAAGCGTTAAATGATGATTTGAAGGTCACGGAAGCTTATGCGGAAGTGATGAACCTTGTGGGAAGAGCCAATAAATACATTGAAGAAAATGCCCCCTGGGCTTTAGCCAAAGATTCATCCAAACAAAAAGAATTGGCTTCTGTTATGGCTCATTTGGCTCATGTGTTATTTGTTGCTGGCATGCTTTTAAAGCCAATCTTTGTTACGAAATCCGAAAAGGTCTTCGATCAGCTTGGCGTTACCAAAGAATTGCGTGCCTATGACGAAGTCCGCCATTTTGGCGTGCTTAATGGCTTAACTGTTGGTAAAGGCGAGCCGTTATTCCCACGTTTAGATGTCGAAAAGGAAATTGCTGCCATCACCGAAATGATGAACGGCCCCAAGGAAACTGTCGCGGCTTAAGATGAAGACGAATTCAGCCAAAGAAACCTTCCATGGCAAATGCCAAGATTTGAGCTACGAAGGTTTTGGCGTCGTTCGTCATGATAAAGAGATCGTCTTCGTTGAAGGGATGTTTCCTTCCGAAGAAGGCGACATTGAAATCACCTATCGAAAGGCCGGCCAATGGTTTGGCAAAGTCAAACACCTGGATGTCATTAGTCCCGATCGGATTGAACCGCGTTGCAAGCTTTGTCGGGCATGCGGAGGGTGCTCTTTTCAGCAACTTTCCTATCCTGCTCAGCTTTTGTTTAAAAGCAAAAAAGTAAAAGAACAATTTCGAAAAATTGCCCACATGGACGTTGAGGTCAATCCATGCTTAGGAATGGATGAACCCTATTTCTATAGAAATAAGATTCAAATGCCATTTGGAAAGGACAACCGTGGTAACCCTTATTGCGGCTTCTACAAAGCCAACACCCACGTCATCGTCCCGGTGGACACTTGCTATATTGAAGACCAACGGGCCAACAAGATTCTTCAATCCATCAAAAGATTGATGAAATCGTTCCGAGTCGATCCGTATCAAGAAGACGAAAGAAGGGGAATTTTAAGGCACGTCCTCATTAGAACCTCTTATTACCAACCTCAAATCATGGTTGTTTTGGTGACTAACGTCGATTCTTTTCCGTCTAGAAACAATTTCGTGAAGGCGTTAGTTAAGGATTGCCCTGAAATCACGACGGTTGTCCAAAACATTAACAAAAGAGATACCAACGTCATCTTGGGCGAACAAGAGCGCATTCTTTATGGCAAAGGCTATATTGAGGATTCTCTATGTGGCGTATCCTTCCAGATCTCGGCGAAATCTTTTTATCAGACGAACCCCGTGATGACGGAGCTTTTATATTCCAAAGCGATGGAAGCGGCGAAATTGAATCAAGACGATGCCGTTTTTGATGCTTATTCTGGAATTGGGACGATTGGGCTAATCGCGGCAAGACACGTTAAAAACGTGATATCGGTTGAAATCGTTCCTGCCGCGGTGAAAGATGGCATCAATAACGCCAAGAGAAATCACATTAATAATTGCCGCTTCTATTGTGACGATGCGTCTTCTTTTATGGTGAGAATGGCCCAAAACAAGGAACACGTGGATGTTCTTTTCATGGATCCTCCTCGCAAAGGATCAGATCAACGCTTCCTCGATTCTATTTTGAAACTTAAGCCCTCTCGTATTGTTTATGTTTCCTGCGATCCAAGCACGTTGGCTAGAGACGTAGCTTATATCAGCAAGTCGTATCAAATTGAATCTATCCAGCCTGTGGACATGTTCCCCCAAACGACACATGTCGAGACGATAGTAGGACTATATCGAAGATAATGTGTTGCGCAATTACAAATGCGCAGATAAAATAACGGTATGAACGAGTTAAGACAAAAAAGAAAAGAACTTGGACTTACCCAAACACAAGCCGCAAACGTATGCGGTGTTTCTCGTCGTACATATCAAACCTATGAAGAAACCAAGATTTTAAACAAAACCTATGATGAATTAATTAATAAACTTAACGACGTTGGTATATTAGATGGAAGCAATTACATTCCTAGTGTTAAATATATAAAACAAGTTTGTAATCGTCTTTTTAAAGAACAATATTCAGAAATTAAATGTGCTTATTTATTTGGCAGTTACGCTAGAAATGAAGCAACAGGTAAAAGTGATATTGATATCCTTGTTGTTTGCCCTCCAATTGGCATGAAATTCTATAAAATTGCTTCTGAACTTGAAGAACATTTTCATAAACAAGTGGACTTGCACACGCACAGGCAATTATCTAATAACGAAAAATTTTTAGAAGAAGTTTTAAAGGATGGTGTCAAGATATATGGATGATAGAACGTTATTGAGAGTTGACGCTCTATTGAAACACATTGACCAAATATTTGATGACACCGCAAACATTAGTGTTGATGAACTTGAAAATTCAAACTTGTTATTAAGAGCTGTGTGCTTTTCGATGGCGCAAGTTGGTGAGATGATGAGCCAACTTAGGGAAAAACTGGGTGAAAAATACTGGAAACTTCCATGGTATCCAGCCAAAAAAATGAGAAATGTTATAGTTCATGATTATGGTGGAACCGATGTTGAACAAGTTTATTCAACAATTCGTAATGATTTACCAGATCTAAAAAAAGCGTTTTTGGCGGTAAGAAACGACATCGTTTTTAATGCGTTAGTCACCGATAATTGTGTTTTAAGAAAAGTTAAAAAAGAGGATGCTGAACCAATGTTTAGAAATTGGGCAAGCGATCCAGAAGTTACTAAATTTTTAACATGGCCTTCACATGAAAGTATCGAAGTAACAAATAAAGTTATTGATAGATGGCTTGAAGAAGAAAAAGAACCAAAAACAATTAGATTTGTTATTACTTTAAAAGGTAGCGATGAACCAATTGGCTCTATTGATGTTGTTGACTATATTGAAAATAATCCTGAGATTGGTTACTGCTTATCAAGAAAATATTGGAATAAAGGCTTGATGACCGAAGCGTGTAAAGCGTTTAGCAAATATCTTTTTGATATAGGCTTCAAAAAAGTGTTAATTAAAGCAGTAGTGGAAAATATCGGTAGTAATCGTGTAATTGAAAAATGTGGATTTAAATTCACACATCAAGAAAAGCTTGAACACCAATCATCTTTTAAACCTAATCCAGTGACACTAAATTGCTACGAATTGGTAAAATAAACGACATATCCCTTTTGTAGTGACGATATATGTCGAGACGATAGTTTGCTTGAAAACTAAAGCAAACAAAACATAATGATTTGTAATAACACAACCCATACCCAACCAGATCTACTCACCATAGATCTTTTTCTTTTATCTAACGCCCAACGCCGCCCAAATCCACTTTCACTAAGACTTCGCTATCCTTTCGCTATATAGACCTGTGCAGAGCCTCACGCCGCCTACCCATCGCCGCCACGAAAAGCCCGCTCGCGACGCAAGCCTCTCACGATATGATCATTTATGGACGAACCTGTGCAAAACAAGCCGGCTGAAAGCGAGCAAAGTTAACTGCAAAAGCACAAGCCAGTTCTTTTGCAACCCCAATAAGCGGTTGATTTATCTCAAATTGGGAACATGAATGCGCACATTTGCTTGCTAAGAAAAAAACAAACTTGATGGGGCCGCTGTAGGAACTCACGCGTACAAACGCATCAATAATTATTATTAAAGTAGTGACAACTCACGCCTTTTTCTTAAAAACGGTTTCCTGCTTGTTTCCCTTTGGTTTCATTGATGACTTCTTGAAAGCGATTACATTTTTTCTGTTTATCCACGCTTGTTTCCTTGTAAAAAACCGAAAGAAGCGGAAAAATCTTCTAGGAAATCGGTTTCTTGAACAATATAATAATAAAAAACAGAACGTTTTTTCCGATTTTTGCGACCGAAAATAGGAGGTATTGAGAATGAAGAAAAAAACGATTGCTGGGTTATTAGCCGTCAGTGCAATGACCTTTGCAATGGCAGCGGTAGGCATATCCTTTGCTGTCCATAGTTCAAAAGCGGAACCCGTCCACGCAATAAAAGAAGAAGATGGCGCGGTGATCATTTCAACCGCCGCGGACTTCAACACCGTTTTTAATGGTTCGGCGGCATATTACAACCGCAACATAAAACTCGATGCAGATATCGATTTGAACGGTGCCGCTTTTACTGGTGCTAGGATGGCAGGATCTTACACCGGCACCTTCGACGGCCAAGGGCACACCATTAAGAATTATAAGTTGGGTGGCACCAATGTTGGCCTCTTTAACGAAGTTGGCACAGATGCCGTTGTCAGAGATGTAACTTTTGATTGGACGGTTACCTCTACGCAATGCGCTGGCGTTGCCTTCCGGTTCGGCGGAACTGCTGAGAACGTTATCTCTCATATGCGTATCGATAGCGCTTCTGTCTTCGGCGTTTGGGCCCCTGCGGGATTTACAAAAGCCAAAGCCGGTACCTATAGCAACGTCACAACAATCTTTGATATGGGAGCTTTTACATCCAACGCCGATGCTGGAGCATGGCCTGCGGTTATCGTTACCGAAGACAACCCAACCATTTCAGGCGACAACCATTATTGGGTCGCTGGAGAATATGCTACTCAAATGGCCAACAAAGTTAGAACCAATGGTGCTAGCAAAGTCACAGACGTCATTTCTATTGAAGTTTCCGAAAGCGAATTGACGTTGGATCCGGATGCGTCGGAAAATATTGTGCTTAGCAAAATTGGATCGACGACCACAAGCGTCACTTGGGCCTCGGCCGACGAAAACATTGCGACCGTTGTCGGAGACGCTGATGGCGCGGTCATCACCGGCGTTGCCGGAGGCGATACGACCATTACTGTTACCGTTGTCAGTGCCGTTGGAACGTTTACCAAGACCATCGACGTGTCTGTCAATGCTGAAGTGCATTATGTTTCCGATGTTACTTTGAGTGAAAACGCTGTCTCTATCATGGAAACCAAGAGCACCGCTTTATCGGCTGTGCTGACTGGTGGAACTTATTCCTCGATCACCTGGGCTTCTAGCGACACGAACGTCGCAACCGTGACCGAGAACGGACTTAATGCAACCGTCAAAGGTATTGCTCCAGGTCAAGCCACCGTCACCGTCACTGTTGATCCCGGCAACGGCGACGACCCCGTTAGCGACGAATGTGTTGTAACGGTTACCGAGAGCCCAAAAATGAAGGTCTATATGGCCATTCCTGATAACTTTGTTAATTTGGGAAATAGCGGGTACACCTTATACGTTTATCCAGAAGGAACGCAGTATGTTCCTTTCGAATCAACTGACATAAAAGTTGTGCAAAAAGATACCGTATGCACGCTGTATTTGGCGAAAGTCGACATTTCGTCGGTTCAAGCAACAAAACCATCAAACTTCTATGGCCAGCTTTGCCAAAAAGCCAACACCGGCGTTCGCTGGGGAGCCGGCTTCCAATTAGGCACGTCGTCTAACTGGACTAATGGTGGCGGTTACTTCACCGCTAACGACTGGAGCACAGGCAGCACCAGCTTTACGCAACTTGCTAATGCAAACCACGTCGATAGCGCTGTTGATTTCTACGACGGACTTCGCTCCGACTACAAAGGATGGACTAATTCCATCTGCTCTATCGCCGACGACGCGGATAGGTTGCAGGAAACGATTGGCGCCTACGATAGCCTTAACGCTAATGTCAAATCCGTTTTGAATACATTCTACGAAGTTTCGAGAAAGGATGATCAAACCCTTGAATCGACCTTCGCCGACACCATCAACTACCTGAAATCCTTGAATGGCGGCCTGAACAATTTGTTCATGGATTTCTTCGGCGGCGACGAGAATGGACGGCAATATGTTTGGGTTGTCGTGCTGATTGGCTCCGCTTCGGTCATCGCCTTTGCCGGAGTCGTCTTCCTTAGAAAGAAAAGGCACAACAAATAAAAACGATTGAAATCGACTTAAAGCCGCCCTGCTTGGGCGGTTTTTTGTTGTTTCGTCTACTTTTTTTGCGGCAAAACTTTTTTCTTTCTTTCTTAAACAGTTGACCTTTAGGTCATTTATGAGGATAATCAAATAAAGAAACCGATTTCCTAATAGGAAACAAAAAGGACATTCTATGAAACAAAAAGCGCTTTTCCTGCTCATGGCCACCACCTTGCTTTTAAGCGGGTGCAACAACCAACCAAAAGAAACAACCTCCTCTTCGAACGAAGAAAGTTCCGTCCCAGAAACCGAAAGTTCAAGCACCGTCCCGACGAGCACTAGCCTCGATCCAAGCGAATCCTCATCTTCCTCCTCTTCAGAAATTGTTTTAATGGACGCCAATTACCGCATTGTGGATGAAAACGGCGTAGAAGAGATCAAGGTCGTGGAAGGAGAGGCGTTGACCCATAAATTGATCATTGATGTGGAAAATCTTCCTGAAGGCAAAACCATTGAAGATTGCACCTTTGCCTTCCCCAACAAAATCGATCGTCTAGCAGAACTGCAAGCCGATGCCGCTTTAGCCAAAAACGAAAGGTATTTGGTTGTCGAGAACGCTGGTGTATATTCTGGCGATGTCGTCGTCACCTGTGGCAGCGAAAAGGTCACCATCCATCTTGCAATTGAAATTGAAAAAGACCACAGCCTTTATACAAAGATTGCAACTGCTGCCGCTTTCAAAACACAGGTGCTGGGAAGCACAAGCGGACGCTTTGAGTTAACGGCGGACATCGACTTGGAAAACGCCTCCATCAAAGGCTGGGAGAACGAAATCGTTTTTGGCGGCATCCTCGACGGCAATGGTCATTCCATTACCAATTTCATGGTTCCCGCTAAAGGCGATGGAACGGAAGGCGGGCTTTGGCAGCACGTTGGAGAAAACGCCATCATCCGTGATGTCTATTTCCACGGAGGCATCAACCAGCCCGCTGGCTGGGGATCGCTTCTTGGGAAGGAAGTGCGGGCCGGAGCTGTAATTGAAAATTGCTTCTTTGAAGGCGACGGGCTCTATACCCCTGAAAATCCAGGCACTTTTGACTGGACTTGGTGCCGCTCTGGCATTGTTGCGGGCTTCTTAATGGGCACGGTCCGCAATTGTGTTGTAAAGAAAAATTCCGACAACAACCAAGTTATGGATGTTGCTCCTTATGCCGCTTCTAGTGGAGCTTTGATTCAAAATGTTTATACCTCGAACGCTGCTAACGTTTCGTTCCCCTTTGATCCAGACCCAGGACAAGACTGGTGCGGCACCGCGACTTTGGTGAATGTCCACGCCGCGACGGATTGGAGCAAAATGAAAGCCGCATCCATCGAATTGAGCGAAATTTATTGGAATCTCACCGATGGCGAAATTCCATCTCTCCGCATTCTAAACGCCTGATTTATCTGTTGTTAGCTGTCGTGAGGTTTCCTTGCGACAGCTTTATCTCTACGGACCATGAATATCAAAATCTATAAAACCAACGAACGAGAGTGCTTCGTTAAAGGCGAGATACTCACCGATAGCCAAACAATTGATGCGGTCATTCGTCTTGGCAAGCCCAAGCAAACAATTCTTGGTTATGGAGGGGCTTTTACTTCTTCCTCAGCCTCGCTATATTCCCGGCTACCCGAAAAGGCCAAAGAAGAATTTTTGCGTCTATACTTCTCCTCCGATGGACTAGGCTATAACTTAGGACGAGTGACCATCGGTTCATGCGACTTTTCAACAGAAATGTATGACTATGCGGCTAAAGACGATCTATCCGATTTTTCCATTGCCCACGACAAACAAGAAATCATCCCAATGATTAAAAGCGCGCTGAAGTATCAACCTCTTTCGTTAGTGGCTTCTTGCTGGTCTCCGCTTGGCCAGTGGAAGACAAACCATCAAAAGGCTTTTGGTGGCAAATTGGCCAAAAACCATTACACCTCCCACGTGAATTATATGGCTCGTTTCATCGAGGCATATCGCGCTGAAGGGGTGGACATTGAGTCCATTACTGTCCAAAACGAACCCGCTGCCACTCAAATATGGGAATCTTGTCTTTTTTCTGCTGAGGAAGAGGGCGAGATGGCGGTGCTATTGCATCAAAGGTTGCCGGAAACAAAGATTTATATTTGGGATCATAACCGCGACGTTATGAACGAGAGGGTGAATGCTTCTTTGCTAGTCAAAGGCGTCTCGGAAGCCATTTATGGCGTAGCATATCATTGGTATGATGGCAACAAAAACGCCGAAATCGCGAGATTGCGTGAGGATCATCCTGATTTACATATTCTTTTTACCGAAGGCTGTATCGAATTGCTGAATTTGAATCGCGACAACCCTTCTTTGGCTATTGGAACTTTTCAAAACGGAGTTCGCTATGCAAAAAATTACCTCCTTGACCTTAATTATGGCAGCGAGGGTTTCATTGATTGGAACCTCTTGCTTGACATGGGCGGCGGTCCAAACCATGTTGGAAATTATTGCGAAGCACCGATTTTGACCGATGGAATTTCCTTGTTTCCGACCTATTCTTATTATTTCATCAAGCACATTTCTTCGTTCTTGAAAAAAGGTGGCAGGGTTCTCGAAGTGGACAACCAAAGCAATCTCATTGCTGCGGCAGCAAATAATCGAGATGGAAGCGTTGGAGTTGTTGCGTTAAACCTAGGGCAGGACAAAACGATCATCAGGGCGTATATTAACAACAGCGATTTTGTGGATTTCAAGGTTGAAAGAAACGAAGTTGTCTCTCTAGAAATAAGGATTTGATTATGGTGACGATTTACGACATTGCGAAGAAATGTGGGGTTTCTCCGTCCACGGTTTCTAAGGCCGTCAACGATTATCCAATGATACCAGAGGCCACCAAAGACAAGATTTACGCCGCGATGGCGGAATTGGATTATGTGCCCAACGTCAGTGCTCGTTCTCTTTCGAAGCGAAAATCCCATATCATAGGCGTTCTAGCCTATTTTGGCAGGCAGATTTCACCGTTTAAACACCCTTTGTTCACCGAGATGCTAGATTCTTTTCAAACCGCAATCAATGCCGCGGGCTACGAATTGCTGCTGATTTCTCATAACGTCGCGGGCCAAAAAGGTTCTTTCTTAAAGAACGCTATCTCCAACGATGTGGCTGGAGTGGTTCTTTTTGGCAACTTTGAACATCCTGAGATGAAAGAGATCTTAAATTCATCCATTCCGAAGGTCGCTTTCGACTATGTAGGGAATTTATGCACCAATGTTTCTTCCCAAAGCAAGCGAGACATGCGTGACTTAACGAAATATCTTTTGTCCTTGGGCCACCGGAACGTTGTCTTCATCCACGGCGAAGATAGCATCGTGACTCGTCTTCGAATTGAAGGGTTCAAAGAAGCGTTAGAAGATGCGGGGCTGCCTTTCCAGGAATCAATGTTGGTGGAAGGGCGTTATCTTGATACCGAAAGCGCGAAAAACCTGACGGAGAAAATATTGAATTCCGATAATCGTCCTACTGCCATTCTTTATCCTGACGACAGCAC
>CAMOEH010000014.1 GCA_946612055.1 uncultured Bacillota bacterium
AACCAAAAAGGCTGAGATATCGCATCAAATTACGGACAATAATCTGCCACGAGGACACCTCATATCCATCTTTATCTACGGTTAAAACCTTAATGATCTTTTTGCCGAAGGTTTGGTGGGAAGAAAAAGCTAACTGAGGAACCAAATAGGAAGCAAACGCCAATGTGTAAGTAAGGAAGCAAGAAAGATTCACATAACGAGAAAGTTTTCCATAGCTTACGGTATATTCCTTTTGATATGAGGAATAGGCGGTCGAGCCAGTTAAAATCTCCACTTCTTCATCCCAAATGGCTTGGTAAGATTTGGCCAAGAGATTGTAAATGGAGAGGCCTGCTTGATATTTGTTATCTTTCTCGAGGTAATGATGAAGATCCGCCCCGAATTTGCTTTTCAACGTGGGGAGGGTATGCCCCGTTTCGTCATAAATCCATAACGATTCATTGCCATAGGAGAAGCTTTTCCCTTTTAGCACGGCATAGTAATGCTTTTCCATGTTTTCTTCTTCCAGATGGAAAAGGCCATATTCTTCGTTTTTCTCTTTAGCAAACCCTACATAGAAATAAGCCAAATGGTCGTTTTCATAATTGGCGGCTTCACAGGAATAAGGAACTTCATCTACCCCTTTTTCTTGATATGGGGCGTTATCTTCTTGATAGCTTTTGACAATGTGGCCGTGCAGCCAATCCAAGAAGCGTTTTTCTTGCTTGACCGGATGATTGAAACGTTCTTTTCCTTCGCCTTCGAATTGATTGATTCGGGCTTCTTCTTGCATCCGGAAGCATTCCATTCTTGAAGCATCAAGAGAAGAATATTCGCTTTGGTATGCATCGGTTTTGGTCAAAATAAAATTACCTAGAAAGAAAAGCCCGGCATGCAAAGCAACCAGAATCGCCGCGTCAATAAAGAAAGCGAAAAACCGCCTCGAGATTGGACAAGGCGATTCGTTTTCGTAAGGACGTAAAGGGGTGATCAAACGATAGTTTCCTCGCTAATGGTATCGAAGACATGGATGCGTTCCATGTCGAAGGCAACATCCATTTCGTCGCCAACGCCAATCAAACGTTTAGATTGAATTTTCGCAACGATTTCCGAGCCTTGGAAGTTACCATGAGCATAATATTCGTGTCCTAAAAGTTCCGCAACATCTACACGGAAGGAAATGGAAGAAGAATAAACGCCGTCAGAGGCAGCATCGCTTGCTTTGACAATGTCTTCTGGGCGGACGCCAAAGACAACAGGGATGCCCTCCTTCAAATCCAATTCGCCATATTTCTTTATATATTCAAGAAGGCGGTTTCTTTCCGCAGATGCACTTTCGACCACACCAAGCTCATGACGATATTTTTCGATTGCCTGAGCATCTTGTTTTTCTTCGGCTTCTTTGATTTTTTGGAGCATTTCATTCCGCTCAGCGAAATCATGATCAAAGGCCTCCAACCTCTCTTGGTTGAGGGCAAGAGCGTTTTGATAATAGTTTTCGATCGCCTTTTGGTTCGCTTTTGGTAGAGGCAATTCAAACCCTTCTTTGAATAGGAGCTTGCCATCACGATAGGTGGCTTGGATCAAATTCATCGAAGGCGAACCAATGAAGGTAGCCACGAACATGTTGGCCGGATGGTTATAGACCTCGATTGGCGAGGCAATTTGCTGCACGTACCCCTTATTCATGACAACGATGCGGGTAGCCATCGTCATTGCTTCGGTTTGGTCATGGGTAACGTAAATCGTTGTCGCGTGCAAAGACTCATGCAATTTGATGATCTCACTTCGCATCGTCACGCGTAATTTCGCGTCGAGATTGGAAAGAGGCTCGTCCATCAAGAAGACTTTGGCATTTCTAACAATTGCTCTGCCTAAAGCAACGCGCTGACATTGGCCACCGGAAAGTGCCTTTGGCTTTCGAGAAAGGTAATCGCGGATTTGGAGAATATCGGCCGCGTTCAAAACACGTTCACGTATCTCTTCTTTTGGCAAATGAGCCATGCGGTAGCATTCCACGGGCGTGGTTTTGTAATACTCAATCTTTTTGTCGAAATCCGCGATGTCTTGTTCTAATTCCTGGATTTGCTCTTCCGGAAGGCTTTCGCGGTTAGCATCGAGATATTCTTTAAGATTTTTCCGCGACAAAGTTAAGTTTTTGATGATGCGTTTATTGATGCCTAAAATTGGCTTTCCTTCTTTGTCGGTAATTAGTGTCGGGAAACGACGGATTTTTAAAGAAAAAGACATATTACCGGCAACGGTCATATGCGGATATAAAGCATAGCTTTGGAAGACCATCGCGATGCCGCGGTTTTTCGGATGAAGGTCGTTGGCATAGACGCCATCGATATATAGATCGCCGGCTGTGATATCTTCTAGTCCGGCAATCATGCGTAATGTCGTTGATTTGCCACATCCGGAAGGGCCAACCAAAACGATGAATTCGTGTTCCTTAATATCGAGATTGAAGTCAAAGACAGCTTGGACGTGATTGGGATAAATTTTGTTGATATGTTTTAAAGAGATGAAACTTCCTTTCGGGGCGGTCTTCTTCTCCTTGGCGTGCTTTTTCTCATAGGCAATCATCTCGTTATGGATGCGAGCGCGTTGCCTTGCGAGTTGTTTTTGACGCAACTTGTCTTCTTTTCGAGCTTCTTGTCGGGCTTTCTTATCCGCGACAAACGTGGTGTCCTTGGTCATGGTTTTGCCTTTTCTTGGATTAATTTTAGCCAAATTCATCAAAGATACAAAGGCACGCACTCGAAGTATAAATCAAATAAGTATATATTTTGGCATCGAACGCTTGGCAAAGATTACTTGAGATGCTTGCTTTCGCTGAGCAAAATCTTTCTTTTA
>CAMOEH010000015.1 GCA_946612055.1 uncultured Bacillota bacterium
ACTTCTCAGATGGTCCGCACCATCAAATACTTCGCCGCACTTTAATCCTAGGCAAGCAAGCGCTCCCATGTGGGGGCGCTTTTCTTTTGGAGAAATAGGATTGTTATCCTATAATATGAGCCGATGAAAAAAGAATTGCTCTGCGTTTTTTCTTCCGTGCTCCTACTTTCTTCCTGCGTGAAAATTGGCCCTCATATCGATAATGAGAAGGGCAAAGGCATCGCCGAAACGATTTTATCTGCCTCCAAAGGCTATGAGCAGGTTTGCCTAAAGATCTCCGAAAACGGAGAAGAAAAGGAAATCCGTTATATCAAAGACGAATATCTTTATGCTTTTGAAGGTGGGAATAACCCAACCAAAGCAAAACTTTTCTATCATAAAGACGGCACCTATTTCGCGATCAATTACGATGGGGAGAATATCAACACGGAGAAAGCTTCCGTCAGCGTCTGGAAATCAGCCTTAAGCTCCGCCTCGTCGGTGCTAAATCCTTATTTTGCTTATCCTTCTACCTTCTTAAGCAAATTTGTCGAGGAAGTTGCTTCCTCTTCGGATGACGTTTCTAATTACGAATGCCATTCTTCGGGAGAGACTTCGCTTCAACTGGAATACCATCAAAACAAAGTAAGCCTTAAAACGCATTATCACGAAGGATTGCCTTTAACGTATTCCCAAACGGGAGAAATGAATCTATCGCTTTCCTTTGATTACAACATCGTCAACGAGATCATTCCCTTTTGGGCGCGATCGAAGAAAGCATGAGATTAAGACGGCTGCTTCTATTGTCGCTTCCTCTTTTTCTTTTTTCTTGCGTCAAAGAAGGAAACATCATCCCCGAAGAAGAAGGGAAAACTCTTGCGGCGAATTACGTCAATTTCGATGCTTCTTTTTTAAAAGGGAAATTAACCTTCTTTAGAGAAGAAAATAGAGATGGCATCATTTATAAGAAGCGATTCATCTATGCCGAAGGGGAATTTCTCCTTTCTTATCGCTATAACGGCTATGCCGATGAAGGATATGTCTATTATCGCGATGAACTTGGTTTTCATAAAGCCGAGAAAGGCAAAGAAACCATAGCCATGGAAGAAGCCGCGTTTCGTAATGCTTTATCCAAGGAAGGGGAGAAAAATTTGAAAGAAGGGATCAATCCTTGGCTAACGCTTTCTAAAGATGTTAATGCGTCTTCTTCCTTTGAAGCCCTTCAATTTTGTTATGCCGAAGGGAAATCCTTCTCCATTAGAGCCAAACAAAAAAATGAAGACGAGAATGGCTTAAAAATCACAAGCCGCTTCGCCTTGTGGGAAGAAGATAAACCAACTTCTTATCAAGAAGAAAAGACCTCAAAAAAAGACGGGAAAGAAAGCAAAAGCAGCATCGATATCGCTTTCCAATATGGAAAAGCGGACCTTTCCCTGCCAATTTGGGCAAAATAACCATTGTGAAACAATGGAAACCCATTCGTTTGGGTGGTATATTTATCTCGCAACAGAAAAGGAGATTATTTAGACATGTTGACTGTTGAGAACCTAAAAGACCTTAAAGGAAAGAAAGTCCTCGTCCGCGTCGACTTCAACGTTCCTCAAACCGCCGGAGTCATTCGCGATGATAACCGCATCCGCGCTGCCCTTCCGACGATCCAATATTTAACCGGGAAAGGCGCCCGCGTCATCTTGATGTCCCACCTCGGGAAGATTAAATGGAAAGAGCCCGATATGGCCAAAATCGAAGCCATGAAAAAAGCCAATGATATGGCTCCGGTTGCCACCCGCCTAGGCGAACTCGTCGCCCCGACCAAAGTTAGCTTCTCCCCCGTTACTCGCGGCGAAGAATTGCTCAAGAAGGTCAACGCCCTTGAAGATGGCGACATCCTTCTTGTCCAAAATACCCGTTATGAAAAAGGCGAAGAGAAAAACGACGAAGCTCTCGCCAAAGAATGGGCTTCCTTGGCCGACGCTTATGTTTTGGATGCGTTTGGCTCCGCTCACCGCGCCCACGCTTCTACCGTTGGCGTCCCCGCGATCATGAAAGCAGAAGGCAAACAGGTTGCCGAAGGCTATTTGATGATCAAGGAAGTCGACAATCTCACCCGTTGCGTCGAAGTCAAAGAAGAAGATCGCCCCTATGTCGCTATTTTGGGCGGATTCAAAGTCTCCGATAAGATCAAAGTCATCGATTCCTTGTTGAAAAAATGCGATTACGTCATCATCGGTGGCGCGATGGCTTATACCTTCAAGAAGGCTCTAGGCGCTGGCATCGGCTCTTCTCCTTGCGAAGAAGATCAACTCGATTATGCCCGTAAATGCCTTGAAGAAGCCAAAGGCCGCATCTTGCTCCCTGTTGACTCTGTGGTCACCGATTCCTTTGAACCGGTTGAAGGACGCAAAGTCGAAGTCATCGAAGGCGATATCCCCGAAGGATTTGAAGGCGTTGATATCGGCCCGAAGACCCGCGAACTCTATCAACAAACCATCCGCAAAGCCAAAATGGTCTTCTGGAACGGCCCGATGGGCGTCTTCGAACAAGAAGATTTCCAAGCTGGCACGAAAGCGATCTGCGAAGCCATCAAAGATATTGAAGGCAAAGCCTTCACCGTTTGCGGCGGTGGTGATAGCGCCTCTGCGGTCAAGCAATTTGGCTACAAGAAGAGCTTCTCTCACGTCTCCACTGGTGGCGGAGCTTCTCTAGAAATGATCGAGAACGATGGCCATCTCCCTGGCGTTGACGTTCTCCGCTAAAAAGGAATGAATATGCGCAAGAAATTATTGCTTGGCAACTGGAAGATGAACAAAACCCCATCCGAGGCGAAGGAATTCGCTCTCGGCTGCGGGGAAATGGTTGCCTATGCCGTTGCTCACGGCATCGACGTTGGTGTTGCCCCGACCTTCGTTTGCTTGCAAACGGTCGTTGAAAACGCCCCGAAAGACCTCATCATCTCCGCCCAAAACTGCAATGAGCACGATCATGGCGCCTATACGGGCGAAATCTCGATCCCGATGCTTAAAGCAGTTGGCGTGAATTGGGTCATCCTCGGCCATTCCGAACGCCGCGAATATAACGGCGAGACTTCGGAAAAATGCAACGAGAAGATCAAAGCCCTCTTAGCTAACGATATGACCCCGGTTTATTGCTGTGGCGAATCGCTTGCTACCTTTGAAAAAGGCGAAACCAAATCCTTTGTCGCTGAACAAATCCGCGTTGGCTTAGCCGGATTGACTCCCGAAGAAGCCAAGCGTGTTGTCATCGCTTATGAGCCGATCTGGGCCATTGGCACGGGCAAATCTGCGACGAAAGAGATCGCCGAAGACACGATCGGATTCATCCGTCGTTCTCTCCGCGAGATGTTTGGCTTCGTTGCCGAAGATATCCGCATCCTCTATGGCGGATCGGTGAAACCGGAAAACATCGCTTCCTACATGGGCGAAGAAGACATCGACGGAGCTCTCGTCGGTGGCGCTTCTTTGGCCTTGGATTCTTACAAAGGACTCATCGAAGGATTGGTGGGATAAGATGCCTTACGCGACTTGGAACGAATCTCCCGAGCAGAAAGACGTCTATAATAACGACCATTTTTCCTCATCGCCTTCTTTGTCTACCGGCAAAGCCTTAGCCAAAATCTTCGGCTATATGGGCATTGCCTTGTTGATCACCTCTTTGGTGGCGACGGGGCTAGGATATCTATTCCTATTCTGGATTGGCAAAGCTTCTTTAGAAGGAAAAATCCAAGGACCGGCATTAACTTACCTTGTTATCTTGGGCGTTTCCTTGATTGCTTTGCTAATTGATTCCTTCGCGATGCGAAAAGTCCTCTCTAGGGGCACCCATTCCATCTGGCCGCATTACATCATCTATGCTTCTTTGATGGGGGTATTCCTTTCCGCATTCCTCTTCTTAGGGCTTGATGCATGGACTTTTGCTGAAGCTTTAGGCATTACCGCGGTTTCGTTTGGATTAATGTTCTTGATTGGATATTTCTCCAAAGTCAACCTCAATCCGCTTGGCTTAGTGGCGTTAGGATTCCTCTTCCTTGCTTTGTTATTAGGCGGCTTCTGGGGCATTTGGTATTTGATTGCTCCTGAGGCATTCCCAATCATCGATGCTATCTTCTCCCTCATTATGGCGGGGGTGATGATGATCATCGTGGCAGTGGACGCTTATAACGTTAAGAAGATCCTCCTCTCAGGCGAGAAAAGCGAGAATATGTACCTCTATTGCGCATTCGTGATGTATGGCGATTTCCTCGCAATCCTTGTCCGCGTCATCTATATTCTTCTTCTTGCCAAAAAACGGTAACTACTGCTTTTCATCAGACTTATAAGTGCCTACGGGTAACCGATAGGCACTTTTTGATTTTATATTTTCCAAAAAAGGTCAGCGATACGTCAGATTAATTGGCGTTTAATAGACTATAGTTAATGTCAGCATCTTTTAATTCCTTAATAGTGTCTGAGCTTTTCATGGTTATTTCGCCCCCTTCTTGAAGAAGAAGCCTCGCCTTCAATATGTTTATTGTGGCAAGGAGGCTTAGCCTCTTTGCTCTTTCCGCGTTATATTGATTTGGAAGGATGCGAACGTTGATAGACGAAGTATTTTTTTCTAACGAAGCATCATACGTTGCCCAGCCCCATCCACAGTTGGGACACTTGACTTCGATATAGGGGCCTTTGGATAAATCCAACATTTCGAAACCACATTTTTCGCAAATAATTTTCTTCATTTTTGCTTTCCTCCTGGATAGTAAGTTATAAATTTTCCTCTAATCGTTGGATGAGGCTTATGATAATCGGGAGATTCTTTATCGTTTGTCATACCGGGCGCTATTATCATTTTACCATTTGGATAGGCCCAAAGGAGATTGTCTGGAGCTTTCACAGGGACGCCTAATTTATTGGCCAAGTTTTGGGCAAAGCCAGTTTTAGATGAACCTGTGTTACACGAAAGGAGTCTAATTCCATTTTTGTGGAATTGCTTGTTTCGTTTTATGAGTTGAGCAAGGGCACGCCAGTTCATATGGACGTTTCGCCCATTTACTTTTATTTGTATATGCGTAACTGATCCGTGTGCACTAACGTCAAGAAAGCCATCAACATCTATTTCTTTTCTTCTCGCAATGTTGGCAAAGAAAGTTTCATTTCCGGAGGGTAAATTGATGTCTCCGACCGCCACAGATGTTTTCGGCCCAAACAATGGGCTATTACCTTTCATTGGGCTTATCCTCCAAAAGGTGTTTTACCCTATCTTTGGCGTTCTGCTTCATTGTATAGGAATCATATTGGTAGATAGGAATCCCTCGATTTTTAGGATAACCAAACAATTCGTCGGAAGCAGGGCCATAGGTAAGAATCCCAGAAGGCATTAACGCATCGACCGCGATTTTAATTTGTTGGGCAAAAATGGAACGATTGTCTTTCCTGTGCGTGAAACCGTGGGTTCCAATGGCAATTAGTGTATGCCTTGGATAAGCATTTAATGATGAAACGGTCGCAAAGTTTCCTAATCGCACATTGGGAACGACGGGAATACCTTGTTTGCCATAATAGAAAGTTGTAGCCAAATTTAAGAAGATTTGACTTTTTTGGACCACCAATGGCATGTTGTCGTAAGGCGAAGCATCTAAGCCAACCACGCAAGCGTATTTATTGAGCTTTTCCGTGTAGGCTTTCGGATTGCCCAAAATAGGCTGAAAAGCCGGATCCGAGCAGTAAAAGCACATTCCGGTGTTTGCGGGGTCGGTCACATCTTGCCGCCTATTCCATTGTATTAGCTCTTTGGGTGGATTTTTAGCAACCATCCATTCCTCGATGACGGGAAACCCGTCTGGTTCTGTTCGTCTGGCGTCCTCGATGAGGTAAGCGAGGTAGACGTCCCTTAAATAGGGAGTTTTTGATTTTCTAAGCATTATTTTCTCCAAAATTATTCTTTCGGTGGAAGAACAATTGAGAGGAGAATATAATCAAGTTGGGGAGACGATTATATTCGGCTCTCAGCGCTTCAATCACTGCAATGATTGGGGCGCCTTTTTTGTTTTGCGGACACCGGCCGCGCTCAGATGAGAGAGATGAGCGGCTCTTTAATTGGTTCTTATCCCGGTTTTTCTCGCCTCCTTCATTGGAAAAACAATTACGGGTTGTTCATCAGGGAGAATATCCACGTTTCCGCTTATGCGGTAATGGCATTCCGAAGAGGAAAAACCCGACAATTTGTCACACAAACGATGCAAAACTCGTGATTTGAGCCTTACATAACGATCTTTCTCACTCTTAACAAAATCAAAAGCATCGGTGTCATTTTGATTACAAGCGAGGAGATATAGGCTATTTTTCGCAGGGTCAACAACGATTTTAGCCCACCTTGGCCGGTTGAGCGCATCGATGGCGCCAACACCAAAAGAAATTGTCGCTTTTGTTACGCAAAGCAACGGCGTTCTTTGATTCTCGTCTTTGACGGCTATTGATTTGAGGCTTGAAATATCTATCATTTTGGACCCTCCGAGATAATTATCCTGCGCCTATAAATTTGTGTCAAGTAGTGCTCTAAGATGCGCTCTCATTATTTTTATTAACGATTTGTTAACAATTCTATTGCTGTGCGCCATATAAATGTATTGCAAATCGCAATAGTTTTTAATGATGTGCGCCATAAAATTTGAAATTTTCTCCGAATTTTGTAGACATTTCGTTTTACTAGTTTGATCTAGGCACTCCTTTTCCATAAAAAGGCGTTAGACTGAGGTTTTCTTCGTGAAAGATAATCGCGATGACGTTACAATGAGACCATGATTTCTTTGGTTTGCCCTTGCTACAATGCAAGAAAGCATCTTCCGAATCTTCTTGAAAGTCTCCTTGCTTTAAGAGGCGATGTCCCTTTCGAGGTTATTTTTGCTGTTGATCCTAGTTCGGATGAAACGGCTTCTTATCTCCGTTCCCTTCCCTATCCTTTTATTCACGTTATCGAAAACGAAGAAAGGATTGGCATCGCTTCATCAAGGCAAAAAGGGATCGAAGCCTGCCTTGGGGAATACGTTGGCTTCGTCGATGCGGATGATCTTCTTGATGAGAATTATCTAGAAGTCATGAACAAAGCGATTGAAGGCCATGACGCCGTTAACGCGGGGTTCTATGTTCATGGCAAGAAGAACAAGGTTCGTTATCCTTTCAATAAGAAAGGAATCATAAGCGGAGAGAAGGCCGCGAAGCTTTTGCTTCATGATATTGTTATTCGCGGGTTCCTTTGGAATAAGCTTTTCCGGAAAGAGGTTTTGCTTGGTTTACCTTCTTTGAAGATTGAAGCGGGGCATCTATTCGAGGATATGGCTTATTGTGCGTTGGCGTTTCGCCACTGCAAAGACGTCTCTCTCGTGCGTGCGCCCGTTTATCATTATTTTAAAAATAGCGATTCCTTAACAAGCACCCCTGTTTCGAATCGTGGCCAGCAGCATTTGGAGATCTTTGCCTTAACCAAAGCGATCTTATCTACCCCGATATCTTATTTCACCTACTTAAGGATGAAAGAAAGCCTGCGTTATGATTTAAGAAGCGAAAAAGATAAAGCGAAAAGAAAGGAAATCTATTCCCTGCTTAAAAGGCTTTATCGCGGAGAAGATGTTTGCTTACGATTCGTTTCTTCCAGCATCGATATCTTACCCTAGATGGTTTAGAATAAACAAAAAGGAGATTCATATATGGCCAAATTCTATAAATGCATGCATTGCGGTTCGGTGGTCGTCAAGCTCAACGACATCGGCTGCGCGCCTTCTTGCTGTGGGGAACCGATGAAAGAATTAAAAGCCGGCACGGTGGATGCGGCGGTGGAAAAGCATGTCCCCGTCGTCCACGAAGAAGGAAACAAAGTCTATGTCCAAGTCGGCTCGGTGATCCACCCGATGGATCCGGATCATTACATTGAATGGATCTATCTTCTCACCGATAAGGGCGGCCAATTCCGTTTCCTTAAGCCAGGAGTGGAACCCAAAGCCATTTTCACCCTTGGGGATAAGGAAGTCGTCCTCGAAGTCCTCGCCTATTGCAACAAGCACGGCCTCTGGGCAGCCGACCTCGAATAGCCTTATTAATAAATTAATAAGAGAGCCATCGTCATGGATGGCTCTTTTTGTTGCCAAGAAAGATTTACAATTCATCTAATCGATATAATCGATTAATGTTCATTTTTCGCCCAAAGAAAGCGGATACAGGAAAAAAGGCATTGACCCGCTAATGGAAAAGAGTAAAATCTTCGTCAACCGCGAAAATCGCAGGATCGACGCGGGGAAACTTCTGGCCCAAAAACAGGCTAAGGAGAGGCGAAATCCACTTCTTGTGAAATTCGTGAAAATTCTCCTTGACATCAATGCGCTAGAAGAATAAATTACTAAAGCACGCGCAGTTGGGGTAGTTCCCAATCCGAGTAGAGCCGGGCGTGCCCCTGATCTTTGAAAACTAAACAGATAGACAACAAACACTTAACGTCGATTCTTTTTTGAATCAAAACACAAACCAGATAATTCTATTTTTGAACTAGATCAAAATTTTATTTCATTGAGAGTTTGATCCTGGCTCAGGATGAACGCTGGCGGCGTGCCTAATACATGCAAGTCGAGCGAGGTAGCTTGCTACCTAGCGGCGAACGGGTGAGTAACACGTAGGTAACCTGCCTTTAAGACTGGGATACCCAGACGAAAGTTTGGCTAATACCGGATAACAACAGGGATCGCATGATTCCTGCTTGAAAGGTGCGTTTGCACCACTTTTAGATGGACCTGCGGCACATTAGCTAGTTGGTGAGATAACAGCCCACCAAGGCAAGGATGTGTAGCCGACCTGAGAGGGTGACCGGCCACAATGGGACTGAGACACGGCCCATACTCCTACGGGAGGCAGCAGTAGGGAGTTTTCGGCAATGGGGGCAACCCTGACCGAGCAACGCCGCGTGAATGATGAAGGTCTTCGGATTGTAAAGTTCTGTTATAAGGGAAAAATGATAGAGTGAGGAAATGCTCTCTATTTGATGGTACCTTAGTAGAAAGCCACGGCTAACTACGTGCCAGCAGCCGCGGTAATACGTAGGTGGCAAGCGTTATCCGGAATTATTGGGCGTAAAGAGTGAGCAGGCGGCATGGTAAGTTTGAAGTGAAAGCGTGGGGC
>CAMOEH010000016.1 GCA_946612055.1 uncultured Bacillota bacterium
GGATTATGATTCGAGTTGCCCAATTCGGCGAAGGGAATTTTCTTCGCACATTCGTCGATGCTTATTTTCAAGCATTGAACGAAGAAGGAGGGGAGTACCGCGTTTCGATTATCAAGCCGATTCCTTTTGGAAGTTTAGAGTTATTGAAGAAAAACCATTGTCATTACCACATTGTCCTCCGTGGCATGGAAAATAACGCACCCGTGGAACGATATAAGACCATCGAATGCGTCGATGAAGCCATCGATCCTTTTCTTGATCTCGATGCCTTTTTCGCTTTGTCGGTAGACCCAAATTTGAAATTGATCGTTTCTAATACCACCGAAGCCGGCATCGTCTATCAAGAAGACGACATCAACGATTTCGCCGCCATGTCTTATCCGGGCAAATTGACGAAATTCCTTTACGAACGCTTCAAGAAGGGATTGCCTGGTGTCTATTTGCTTCCTGTGGAGCTTATCGACCATAATGCCGATGCCTTAAAAGATGCGGTGGAACGATACATTTCTTTATGGAATCTAGGCGAAGATTTTCGGAAGTGGAACCAAGAAAAGAATTTCTATTGCAACACCCTCGTTGACCGGATCGTCTCTGGACATCCAAAAGAAGAGAAAAGCAAAAAGCATTTGTTTGCTTTGGTTGGCGAGGAAGATCCTTTGCTTTCTGTTGGCGAGCCTTTTGGCTTATGGGCGATTGAAAACAAAGGTGAATTATCTTCTTTGATCTTAGATGGCCATCATGATATCGATGTTGTTTTGGCCAAAGATATTTCTTATTACAAAAAGAGAAAAGTTCGCGTTCTTAACGCTAGTCATACCAATATGGTTCCCTTTGCTTTGCTATCGGGAAAAAAGACCGTTGCCGAAGCAATGGAAGACCCCGTGCTATTCTCTTTTGTCCAAGAGTCGTTAAAAGAAATCATCCCTTATGTTGATCCTGATGTTGCCAAAACGGAAGAATTTGCCGAATCGGTGATCTCCCGTTTCCGCAACCCTTATTTGAATCATCAGTTGACTTCCATCGCGCTAAATTCGATTTCGAAGTGGAAAGCAAGAGTCTTGCCTTGCTTCCTCGATTATTATCGTAACGAAGGTCATCTCCCCAAGCACCTTGCTTTGGGCTTTGCTTATCTAATCAAGCTATATCGTTCCATTCGTAAGGATGGGGAAAACTATGTAGCTGATTTAGGCGACAACGTCATCCCGATGTTAGATGATAAAGCGAATCTAGAATACTTTTTCACCCACAATGTCGACGATTTCCTTAGCGATCTATCCTTATGGGGCGTCAATTTATCTAAAATTGCAGGTTTAAAAGACACAATCGATGGCATGGTTTAAAATACGTCCATCGAATTGTTTTAAAAAAGGGACATACAATCATGATTGAATACCTATTGCCAGAAAGAATCCTTGCCTACGAAGGCATCAATAACGTGGACAGCATCTTCAAGCCCAAAGGGTTATATGGCTTTCATGATTCCGATGGTGAACATTGGGACGAGAAATACGCCAAAATGATCGGGAAAGGATCCTATATCATTTTGGATTTCGGAAAAGAGATGAATGGGGGCATCCGCTTGTTAACGGGGTGGGTGGCCAATGGCAGTTGCAAAATCCACATCCGCTTTGGGGAAAGCCTTGGCGAAGTGAATTCAGAAATCGGCGAAAAGAATTCTTGCAATGTCCATTGCCCGCGCGATTTCGAGACCTATGCCTGCGCATCGGGGGATATGACGTTTGGCCAGACGGGATTCCGTTTTGTCCGTATCGATGTCTTGGAAAGTAACTACATCTATCTGCGGAACATTTATTGCGTTAACCACATTCTTTCCCATAAGACGATTTATGAATATCAAGGTAAGGATCCCTTAATCGCCAACATCTTTTTGACTGCCAAGCGCACGGTGGATCTATGCGCTGCCTCTGGAAGAATCTGGGATGGTGTTAAGCGTGATCGCTTGGTTTGGGTTGGCGATTTAGCTCCTGAAATCATGGCTTTGACTTCGATGTATGGGCCATGCCGAGAAATCGAAAGATCTCTCGACACTGCGAGGGCATCTTTCCCTTTGCCTCATTATATGAATGACATGGTGAATTATTCGATGTGGTACCTCATTATCCTTGGAGATTATCATCGTGAATTCGGAAGAGAAACCTTCTTAAACCGCCATATGCCTTATGTGAATCGTCTCATTGAGCAATTCTCTTCCATCGTCGACGAGGAGGGAAACATTTCCCCGGACCATCGTCCTTTCGTGGATTGGCCTAGCGAAGATAGTGAGGATAAACCTCATGGGGTCAGAGCCATCTTCTTGATGGCGATGAATGCCGCTTTGAACGATCTTCCTTTGTCTAAGAAAAGCAAAGAAATCGCATTGGACATCAAAAGGCGTTTATTGAAACAAGAGATGACTCCGAAGACGATGAAACAAATCATCGCTTTGAAATATTTCGCCATCGGGAAGATTAGCGACGAAGAATATGCACGCCTAATCGAAGGAGGAGCGCGAGGCTTCTCAACCTTCATGAGCTATTACATCTTGTCGGCTATTGCCTCTAGAGATGAAAAGCTCGCCATATCTTTGATGAAAGAATATTACGGGGCGATGCTTGATAAAGGCGCGACGACTTTCTTTGAAGATTTCGATATGGATTGGGTCGAAGGTTCGGGAAGAATCGATGAGATCGATCCTAAGAAAAAAGATATCCATGGCGATTATGGAAAATTCTGCTATCTCGGCTTCCGTCATAGCCTTTGCCATGGTTGGTCTTCCGGCGTTATCAAATTCATCAAAGAACATTGCTAATTATTATGAGCGAGCCTAGTTGCCGTGCTTGGTATGAAGGCGACCTAATTTTGGAAAAATATCACGATCAGGAATGGTGCAAGGTTAACC
>CAMOEH010000017.1 GCA_946612055.1 uncultured Bacillota bacterium
GATTAAGAAAGCTCATGGAAATCCAGGGGTCGCGGATTGAGACCGCGATGCACGATGTGACGGTGACTCATATTGTCAATAACGCCAAAGATTTCCGTCGCCTCGCTTTCAAAAAGAGCAATCGCATTCTTTTCCAGCAATCGTTAATCCCTGTCACCATCGCTTTCCTTGCTTTCTTGATTTGGCTTATTGGCAATATCGCAACCAGCAATTGGAAAGATAATATCTTCGAACAATTCGGCGAACTCTTCTTCCATTACGATTGGGTTGGAACGCCCGAAGATCCTGTCTTCGTCAAAGTCTTTTTCTTGAAATTGCTTGCTAGATGGCCTGAAGTTTCCGCTTCGCCTACTTTCATTCCGGTGCATATCCCCGCTTATTTGTCGGTCATCCTTTTCATCATCAGCTGGGTGTATCTAGCCGTTGTTTCCTTAGGATATCTTTCGCGGATGATCAGCACGTTGACGTTATCTCATAGCATTTTCAAAAAGAGCCTTGAAGGATTCAATTCGGCGGACGATTTGAAAAAAGAGATGTCGCCATCTCCTCAACCTCAAGAAGAAAAGAAAGAGCAAGATTAATCTTGCCCAATCAATTTTAGATAACGTTCTAAGATAACGCAGGCAGCGGCCGAATCGATGTGGGCCCGCTGCTTTTTGCTTTTCTCTCCCGCTTGATGAAGCATAGCCGCGGCATCCACGGTCGAATTTCTTTCGTCTACTTTGGTGATATCGGCTTGAGGAAAGCAAGGAACTAATTTTTGGATGAACGATTCGACAATCGGCGTCATCTCACAGGGATCGCCAGATGGGAAAAGAGGATAACCGATCGCGATATGTTCGATCTTCTCTTCTTCGACTTCTTTCATCAATAGTCGAAGCGCTTCTTCGTAATCCCCTGCTTTGAATCTTAGATTTTTCAAAGGGGTCACGAAAAGACCAGAACGGCTTATAGCAATGCCCAAACTTCCTTTGCCTAAATCCAATGAAAGAATGTTTTTATTCATGATAAACCAAAGGGGTCGTGCTTGCTTTATTTGCCTTTTTGCAGGTATCCCCGATATGGCAAACCCCTCCATTGGTGGCGCCACTTCCACTCGACTTTTTCCCGCAGGAAGAAAGAGAAAGAAAGGCAGAGGTGATAAACAAAAACAAGATCGTCTTTTTCATCGTTAATCAAGCCAATTTTTCGCGAGCATCCATCCAAAGGAATAAATGCCTAGCCAAAGCCAGGTCGTCAGCAAATCGAAGAGAGTCACGCCGAAGGTAGCACCTTTGCTTTGGATAAGGGACAAGATGCTTAAGATTAAATCAAACACGAGCACGACCATGCCAATGATGGCCGCTAATGGACAGAAGGAAACAAAAGGCCCTTTGTCTTTGACATAGGCAATTCCGCCAATCCCGGCAAAAATCATGAAGATGCAAATCGGGATGTTGCCAATATTGCTCACATAATCTAGGGGTGTTTCCCAGCTTAACGCCAATTCGGAATCTGGCCCTTCCGTAACGAGGGCGACCATGCTGATAATCCAAACGGTCAAGATGAAAATCGCTTCAATGAAAAAGCTAATGGAACCGATGATAATCAATACTCGTCCAAATTTAATCGAGGCCGCGACCTTGTTTTTTCCTTGTTGAGTTTGAGTCGGTGGATTCTTTTGCATGTTATCTTCCTAAAACTATATGATCGACGATTTCCCAAACAAGGATTCCCAGAAGGACGAAAATAAAGGACAAGATGACGAAAAACATACGTTTTGCTGCCGTCGCTGCCTTAACTTTTTCCGGATCCGGAATATCCGTGGTCACATAGTTATTTTCAAGGACGGGTGGATTGGTTTCGGTGTCGAGATTGAGGTCGTCCATTAATATTTAAGTCCTCCGGTGGTTCGAGGATAGGGTTCGGTGTCACGGATATTGTTCATTCCGGTGATATACATCAACAAACGGTCAAAGCCGATGCCAAATCCCGAATGGACGCAACCGCCGTATTTACGGAGGTTGAGATACCATTCAAGACCCTGGGTGTTGCCAAGTTTGTCCATCTTCGCTTTCAAGATATCATAACGTTCTTCGCGTTGAGATCCGCCGATGATTTCCCCTTCACCAGGGACAAGGCAATCGCACGCAGCAACCGTTTTGCCATCATCATTTTCTCTCATATAAAACGCTTTGATTTCTTTGGGGTAATTGATCAAGAACATCGGCCCCTTGACCACTTCTTCGGTGAGGTAGCGTTCGTGCTCAGATTGCAGATCCATTCCCCATTCGATTTTCTTGTTGTCGAAATGATGGCCATCTTTCACCGCTTTCTGCAAAAGTTCAATGCCTTCGGTGTATTCCATTCTGCGGAATGGGGTATTAAGGACTTGATTCAATTTGTCGAGGAGGCCAGGAGCAATCATCTGATCAAAGAAAGCCATCTCATCCGGGCATTTTTCGAGCACGTATTGGATGCAGAATTTGATGCTTTCTTCCATGACTTCCATATCGTCATTCAAATCGGCGAAAGCCATTTCGGGTTCAATCATCCAGAACTCGCATGCATGGCGCGGGGTATTGGATTTTTCCGCGCGGAAGGTTGGACCAAAGGTATAAACGTCACGGAAAGCAAGGGCGAATGCCTCGACATGAAGCTGACCAGAAACGGTCAAAGAAGCTTTCCTTCCAAAGAAATCGGTTTCGGAAAGTTTGCCTTCGTCATCGTTAGTCATAACCGTGAATACTTGTCCTGCCCCTTCGGCGTCATTGCCGGTGATTTCGGGGGTATGGACATAAACGAAGCCTTTGCTTTGGAAGAATTCGTGGATAGCAAGCGCCAGCACGGAACGGACGCGGAAAAGCGCGGAGAACGTATTGGTCCGCGGGCGCAGATGAGCGATTTCGCGAAGATATTCAAAGGAATGGCGTTTCTTCTGCAACGGGTAATCCGGATCGACATCTCCGAGAACGACGATTTCTTCGGCATGAATCTCAAAAGGCTGCTTCATCTCGGGCGTTAAGGCAATTACGCCTTTGACTTCGATGGAAGCGCCAGTTAAAAGGTGAGCAACGACATCATGAGATGGCAATTTGTCGTCATAGACGACCTGAATGTTTTTGAAACAAGTCCCATCGTTAAGAGAAATGAAACCGATCGAACCGGAGTCGCGGTTGGTGCGGACCCAACCTTGAAGTGTGATTTTTCCTAAGGAGGTCAAATCGTTTTTGTCCGCATAGAGAGAATAAAGATCTCGAACAGTAAAATTGGTGTGCATGAGATTAGTATACTTGTCATTTTCGATTTTTTAAATCGAGAGATTCTTTTCTTTTGGCAAACGGAATTTTTTGAAGTTCAAATCTTGGGCCTCGATGGTCAAAAGATCGATTTCCGCTCGGCAAAGATGGCCTTTCTTATCTTTCGCGACCAAATAAAAGGCAGTTGCATCTTCGGCCGCATTGGTCAAATAGAAATCGAGAACAAGTTCCCCTTTTGAAAACGGCGGGATCTCGATGGCATATTTTCCTTCTTTTTGGGTCAAGATATCGCGGTTCCCTTTCGAGATGACCGGAGGGAACACCATATCGGAAATCTTGGCCATCTTCTTTTTTCCATTTGTTAGCCAAAGCGAAAGCTCGCCCAGATGGAAGGATGCTCTTTTTCGGTTTTCATAAATGAAACGAAGTTTAA
Organism: uncultured Bacillota bacterium; assembly: GCA_946612055.1. Next base: position 3,673 of record CAMOEH010000017.1, read on the forward strand.
CTTCGCGGTCATCCAAAAATGGGAAGCGTTTAATACTGCAACCATAGAATCCCGAATTCGCAACCAAGGTCGAAACACGGATCAGAATGAAAACCGTCGCCGTACCCAAAATCGATAGAGCCGTAATAAGAACGGGGCTAACTTCGCTTGATTCGAAAACCAAAATCAATTTGCTAAACGAGAAATCCATAACGTTATTTCGCCTTCACTAGCCTTGCATTTCGTCTTTCTTCTTTTCGCCTTGGAGAGGTCAAATAGGCAAGGCGTGCATCAATTTTCGCGAATCGATTTGTTATTTTCTGGTAATGAATGGCTTCCCAACGAGCCCATCGTTCCGAGAAAGGGAATAGAAGCGCCTTATTCAAAGGAGAAGCAAAGACAACAACGATATAAAGCGTCAAAAACAATACGCCTATAGCAAGCAAAGAATAAGGGGTGATCCAAGAGGAATTGCCACTATTGCCCAGTATTAGCCCCGTGATAATCGCAGCCCCTCCACAAAGATAATGGGGCAAAAAGATCGGGAAGAAGGCGCTCGAATTTCTTCCTTTTCTCAAAGAGAAAGTGCGTAAGAAAGAGGCGAATGCGATGATAAGCAATCCAAACAAAGTCACGAAGAAAGCGATCTTTTCCATTCGGAGGAAAGAAAGCGTGATGCCCGCGATAGCTAGTATCGTCGCGAAAGCAATCCAGAATCTCCTTGTCTTTTTCCTAAGGAAACCGAGTTGGAAATATATTATTGGCAAAAAGAAATAAACCGATATTAAGACGCCATAAAACCAGCCATTATGGAAAGACAAATTCCTCTCCCAAAGCAATAGATTCAAACTAGGATAAAGCAGAACGAATATCCCAACTATCGGGGTCAAAAAGAACAAAAGCCAACCAGCAAGATTTCGTGGAGAAGATAGGTAACGCACCTTCTCTTTTTGGGGAATAGCCACAAAAACAGGTTTCTCTTTTCGATGATAGAAATTGGTTGCCAAAGGAATGCCGACAAGGAAAGCTCCAACAAGTCCCTTCAAATCGCCTTGAAGGAAAGATGTCGTCTCGGTCATGCCATGTCCTAACAAAATCCCTAAAACCAGAAGCAATACCGGCGCACCTGGCTTCTTTTTCGCAATACCAAAAATCCCGATTCCGATAAACCAAGCAAGCAAAGCAATATATGCCACCAAACGGATCAAACCTCCGGAATGGATTTGCAAAACAAAACCATTATGGCTAAACCCAAGTTCCATTCTCCCATTTTGGATGGCCGGGCCAAGGAATTTTTGAGAGTTCATATCCCCAAGCCCAAAAAACAAGCGCCAAGGGGAGTTAAGATGTGAGATGCAAAGGTTCCAAATATCCACTCGCGATTCTAATGTTTCCTGCTTGCTATCGTTCATGACATTCAAGAAGTGATCGCGAACTCTAGAAAGGAAAAGATTGGAATCGAGCATCGGTGAATATAAGGCGAAGAGGAAAAGGACAGCAACCGCCACAAACAAAGCTCCAAAAATCAGTGTTTTTATGGGACGTCCTCGAATATGCTTGACGAAAAGATAGAGGCCAAAGGCAATTATTAAAGCCAAAGAAAGAATGAGGGTTGTCTTTGACAAAACGATGAATTCCATCAAAAAGATCGGAAGGCCAATAAGGAAATGCCACCAATGCGGAGAGATATCTTCTAGTAAGCACAAAGCACACAACGAAAATAGCAATGCGGTCCCAAAGGTATTTCGATTGTTGGTAAGCGATTTTACCACGCCCCAATTAGACGAATCCGAAGAAGGGTCGAAATAGCTTGAATAGATGTCTCGCTCGAATATCAGCGACCAGATGATCAGGAAATAAGCAATGACGACAATCGCGTAATATATGGGGCGTAATTGACGGGAATCGTGCAGGATTTGCGGGAAAACGGCCAGCATCAAATACAAGCAAAATAACGTCATCCCAAAGGAAATCGCATATCGAGCTCGTTCCATATTGTTGAGTGAATAGATGACTTCTCGAACAACTTCCCAATCGTAATTTCTTACCTCGACTACGCTTTCATTGGGGAATAAAACCAAGGCAACAATATTGCTAGCAAACAAAACTAGAGCAAGCGAAAGGAAAACAAAATTGACTCTGGTTTTGAAATACCGATGGGCAATGAGCAAAAAGCCAATCGAAGCAATGAGGACGATAGCCAAAGTCAAAAAATATTCAACATCATTCATCCAAGCGTCTTTCTCGAAATTAAAAACCGCGATGGTTTCTTGGAAGAAAGCCCCCAAAGCAAAAACAAGAAAAGCCGAGATGAAGCCCAAAACATAAGGCAACGCCTTCTTTTTTCCGGGTTGATTTTCCTTAGCCAATGGAAGCATGGGGAAATTATAGCCTTGAAATGGCGTATGCGGGTAGGGTGAATGCTCCAATTTGAGCATTCAATTTATTATTCGAACTGATTCCAGTGATCGATTTTCCAGTTTGGATCGACACCCAAAGAAAGGGAGGCGAAAACCTTCTTTTGGTAAAGATGCTCCGCCACTTTTGCAATCATCGCCGCATTGTCGGTTGTGCACCAAAGAGGAGGAATAATCAATTCAATATCCGAGGATTCCAAATGCTTTTTCATTTGTTCTCTTAGATACGAATTTGCTGACACGCCCCCCGCCAAAACGATTTGTTTGACGCCATAATGCTTCGCTGCAGCTAGCGATTTTTCCACGACCATTCCTATCGCAACATCTTGGAACGAACGGGCCATGTCGTTGACATTAACAGGCGTTCCTTTCATCTTCATGGAATTAACGAGATTGATAACCGAAGTTTTTAGGCCAGAATAACTAAAATCAAAAGGATTCTCGCCTGCATCCGGGACTGGCAAATCATAGGCATGGATTCCTAATTTTGCTTTTTGGTCAATCGGAAGGCCGCCAGGATAAGGAAGGCCAAGAACGCGGGCAACCTTGTCATAGCATTCCCCTACTGCGTCGTCTCTAGTCTCACCGACAATCTCAAAATCAAGATGGTCACGCATCAAGACAAGTTCCGTATTTCCGCCAGAAACGACAACACATAGCAAGGGGAATTTCAATTCGCCGATATACTCATTCGCGTAGATGTGCCCAGCCAAATGATGAACCGGAATCAATGGCTTATGGTAAAGCATGGCTAACGTCTTTGCTGCTTGTAACCCCACATGAAGGCAACCAATCAAACCAGGGCCTCTAGTCACGGCAAAAGCATCGATATCTTCTAATTTTAATTTGGCTTTTTCCAAAGCCTCGCTTAAGCAAACGGTGATGTTCTCCGTATGAAGACGCGAAGCAATTTCTGGCATGACGCCACCGAATTTTTCATGAACGGAAATCTGGGTGGCAACGACATTAGAAAGCAATTTGCCATCTTCGGTGATCGCGACAGCCGTTTCATCGCATGAGCTTTCGATTGCTAAGATCCTAGTCATTGATGATGCACCTCACCATATAAATGGCATCCTCGCCATCATCGTAATAATTCTTTTTTGTCGTCGCGATTTCGAATTTGTGCTTCTTATAGAAACGTTGGGCTTTCTCGTTGCTTGCGCGAACTTCCAAAGTCACGAATTCAACCGGATCGCTTTGGGCGTGACACTCTTTTAGCATCTGTCCAAGCAAAAGATTGCCAATTCCTTTTCGCCTAAAATCTTCTCTCACCGCGATTTGAGAGATCGTCGCCGAATTGAAAGTGATCATGAAATTGATGAACCCCACAACTTCCGAATCCACGACCGCGGAATATAGATACGCCAAAGGATTGACGGTCATTTCGCCAATGATTTGTTCTTCGGTATAAGGATGTTTAAAAGAGGCATTTTCAATGGCCATGACCTGTGAAAGATCGCTAGGAAGCATCTTTCTGACGATGGTTTTGAAACTCCCTTGGCCGTAATCGTCTTTCAGATAAATTGGTCTTGCTCCTAAAGGAGAAAGGCAACGATGCGCTTCGTCCACGCAGCAAGCAAGGTTAAAGGCAACATCCGCTCGATATCCTTCTTTTCCTATATAGGAAAGATCACCGCAAGCAATAACATCAGGATGAGACGATAGATAATCTAGAACTTCTTCGTTGCTCATGATGGTGTCGTCTTTGGCTTCCTCAAAGCCATAGAAGCCTACATAAGAGCGTTTTCCTCTAGCGTTAGATAAGCAAATAGAAGGCTTGCCCCTCATTTGCAAAACCTCTAAGGAAGAAGCCAAATATAAAGGCACGTCTAGCGCGAATGAGATCGTTTTGGCAATTGTCAAGGCAATGCGGACGCCTGTATAGGAGCCTGGGCCTTTGCTAACGACAACGCCATCGATATCATTCCGATTCAAGGAATTCTTTGAAAGGATGGCGTCGATTTCTTGCACCATCATTTCCGATTGGCGTTGCCAAGCTGGATAAGAGGTTTTGGATAAAATCTTCTCTTGGCAGGAAATCGCGACCAGCAAATCCTTGTCGGAGGAATCTAGTAGCAGCGTGACGCTCATAAAGCCTCCTTAAGCAAAGACAACAGTTGATCAAATCTAGGGCTAGTCGAGGTGAAAGATAGTTGCCTTTCATCGCCGCCCATATTGAGGATTTCGATGTCTAAATGTTCTTCAGGAATCAATGGTTCAATAAATTGAGGCCACTCGATAAAGCAGGCACCATCGCCTTCGATATATTCATCTAGCCCAATCTCAATATTTTGATTTTCTAAACGATAAGCATCGATGTGATATAAGGGAAGAGCCCCACCAAGATAGCATTTCATGATATTAAAGGTCGGAGAAATGACTTCGTCCGGCACTTTTAACCCTTTGGCAACGCCAGAAACAAAGCTCGTCTTCCCAGCGCCTAAATCGCCTTGAAGCAAAATAACATCTCCTGGCTCTAGTAACGGAGCAAGCAAGGAGCCGATGCGTTTAGTTTCTTCTTTGGAATGAGTCGTTAGTTTCATGCGGGACTAGATTATACTCAAAATCTCACGTGCGCGAAAGAAAAGCGCATTATTGGTATCACTTATTCGATGTGTTTTTTCTCAACGAACGGTTTGTTCTCTTCCAAAAAGCGATGAAAAAGTTTCTCGATCTCTTCATCGATAAATGGGAATTTTCCTTCAGCAATCATCTCACGAACGGTTTTCTCGCTCTCTTTGATTACTTTGAGCAAATCGGGTGAATATCCATAAATTTCCGCATGGCGCGCAAATTCATTTTCATCCAAGGTCCGCTCGACTCCGTCGGGGTATAGCTTCACGTCGAGATCGTAATCGATATATTTCAGATAGCCTTGATCCAATATGGTGGGGGAGGCGATATTCACGTAATAGCAAATGCCGTCTTTCCTCGGAGCTTGGTTTTCTTTGAACATCGCGATCACATTCATCCAACGGTGTTTGAACAAGATAAAAACGGCCTTTTCTTTTGTCATCCACCTCCTGCCATCGCTTTCGGTGACAACACTTGCTTTGGAGGCTAAGACCCAATAATCGTCATTTTCAAACACCAAATAAGCCGGCGACCATTGCCGGTGCAAAGCACCATCGTGCTTGTAAGCCTGGACTTTTATCCAGCGGGTGAATCGATTGGATGATAATGCCATAAGAAGCCGCGGCGATACACCGCTCCTAGGCTCATTATTATGCACCATCAAAAACAATCATCAATTCTTTTCGCCAAAGCGAGAAAGAAAATACAAACTAGCTAAGCGAATGTTCAATGGGATTAGGATTTTAGGATCATTCAAAGCACGCTTAAGATCGGAGCAAGGCATCCATGAAACGGAGATGTCTTCAAATTCCTCTAATTTCCGTTCTGCGCATCCAACAACTTCGCCAAATACGAAGCTGCAGCATTCATCGGAAAGCCCGCTTGAGGTCGGGGAAGACGGGGCAATAACCTCGCAATTCCCCAGCAAAGCCCCCGCTTCTTCTTTGGCTTCTCGCCTTGCGGTTTCAAGCGGATCGTTATCGTTAGGATCCATTAGCCCCGCTGGAAAAGAAAGGAGATATTGTCCAATCGCGGGGCGGAATTGTTTGGTCACCAAAATCGAGGTTTCTCCTTTGGGGAAATCCTTTCGATATAGCAACATGATCACGCCATCTGGGCGGCCATATTCGTGGGTCAAGGCTCGGATTTCTTCTTTGCTATGACGCGACGCTAAAAAATAGGAGTAAGACGAAACAACACCATCATTTTCTACTTCGTAATGGAGCGTGAAGAAGTTAAGAAAGGGGTGGCAAGTTTCTTGCTCAATGTTTATCAGTTTCCAATTCATGAGGTTTTTTGTTTAGCAAGGTGATGAGTTCTAGGAAGAAATGGAATTCGGGCTTGAATTCTTCGACATATTCTGGGTTGAATGGACGGTCGCTTGGAAGAATCATTAAGGGGTCATCGTATCCTAATGCCAAATAAGTTTTACCTGGCTTAATGACAAGCAAGACATCGCAAAGAAGTTTGCCCGTGCGGATTCTTCTTAATTCCTGGCGGATGGGAGTGCGTAAGAAACGCTTGTCTTCTTTTTTGCCATAAATGGTATAGCGTTTGCTTCCTTCGAGAGGATGAAGCGACTTAAGCCCGTCCGGAGGCAAAGCACGATCGCCACCTTTGAAATAAATCACAAGGCCATCTTCGCTTCCTTCGAAGACGCTATGGGCGCGTAAATATTTGCCAACGAAGATGGTTCGTAAGCCTTTTCCACTATCTTTTTCGGCTGCACAATCAACCAAAGAGCACTCCGTTCCTTTATAAATAAAGGAGATA
>CAMOEH010000018.1 GCA_946612055.1 uncultured Bacillota bacterium
AAAGGCCTAAAGAACTTAAGACTAGATAAGTCAACCACTTCCCGTAACTGATTCGGGAATCTCGAAGGATTAAAGAACCATCGTTAACTGGTTGCACTAGCAAAGAACCATTAGAAATAGTGGTTATCGGTACGATTCCACCTGACTAGCAATAGTCACCGGCATCTGCGTTAAAGCTTGGCAGAATAAACCCGGCACCGGACATGACGAAGAGGATGAAAGCTCTAAAGAGAATATCTTAGAGAAGCTGGCCATTAATGCGCTACTCAGTTCAAAACGCATTTTAACAAGAAGCACCACCAGCCAAAAGAGCTTAACTTGGGTATCTAGTAATAGGTACAACGGTTCAAAAGAAGGAAGCGGAAATTGTCCGCTTCTTTCTTTTTGTGCTATTCTTTAAATGATGTATAATCCGCATTCGACAAGATATAACTATCCAGAATATACTGACCAGCATTATTTAGTGGTTAAAAAGAATAATGGTTTGGTTTTTGATGAAAACTATCCATATATTGATAATTCTAAAGGTTTTAGATTTAAAAGATGGTGGGTACTTGTATTACTTTATTTAATTGTTTTCCCATTATCTATACCTTATATGGGACTAAGGATTAAAGGGCGCAAAAACTTAAAGAAATATAAAAGTGAATTAAGTGATGGTGTTATTACGGTATCTAATCATGTCCATATGTGGGACTATATCGCGATTATGGCTGCGATTTCCCCAAAGAAGCCCAATGTCGTCGTGTGGGGTCCTAATGTCAGCGGGGAAAATGGCAAGATGATCCGTTCTGTTGGAGGGATACCAATCCCCGAGCATGATCTAAAAGCAAGCGCGAGCTTCCTTCATGCCATCAAGGATTTGCTTGACCATAAACATTGGCTCCATGTCTATAGCGAAGGAGCGATGTGGGAATATTACCAGCCCATCCGCCCATTTAAGCATGGGGCTTCCTATTTCGCGATTAAAAACGATAAGCCGATTCTTCCTTTGTCTTTTTCTTACCGTAAGCCCGGATGGTTCCGTAAATTCTTCTTCCATCAGATTGCGAAATTCACCCTCCATATTGGCGAGCCTATTTATCCAGATCCTTCTTTATCTGGAGGCGAGCAAGAAAACGATTTGACGGTTAAAACCCATGATGCGGTTTGTCTTCTTGCGGGTATCGATCCGAAAGACAATCTTTATCCTCCAATTTACCATAACGATAAGCGTATCGATTATTACACCGATGTCTACGGCATCGGGGATAAGGGATCTTGGTAAAGAAGATCCGACAATAGGTCATAATGCCAATATTGGCCTTTTTTGTTTGGCAAATCATAGAAAAGGCAAGATAACCATATTCGGGATAATAAGCAAGTTTTGGTTAATTTCGGCCACAAATAGAAAAAAGTGGTTCAAATTAACCTTTGTTTGGTATAAGATATGACCATGAAAACGAGAAAAAAAGAAAAAACCTTTACAAAAGCAGAAGTGACAAACGTTGTCTTAAGTCGGTGCAAAGCCAATATCAGCGACGTAGCCATTTACAAAAGAATCAATAAGATGATCGCCTCGGGCACGTTGTCTAGGGTTGGCAATGGGCAATATGCTTTTGATGCCAAAAAGAGATTCGACTATTCTCTTGAAAATGCGACCGCTTTAAATGTGCTGAGTAAATTAGAAGATCGTTTGGGGCGAAGCGCCAAATATATCCTTTACGAAACCACCGTTTTAAACGCTTTCCTTAATCATTTAATTGGCAGGTCTACTGTAATTGCGGAGGTGGAGAGAGGCTTGGCCGAACCTGTTTTTTGGTTTTTGAAAGAAGAAGGTTTCGATAACGTTATGTTAAATCCTTCCGAGAATGAGAATTACATGTATAACCCATACGATGGCAGCGGTGTAATTATCAAAACGATGGTAAGCAAGTCTCCTATTGATAATAAGTGTCACAAACTAACGATAGAAAAATTGGTCGTGGATATTGTTTGCGATAAAACCCTAAACATGTTTTATGAAGGGGGTGAGGTATCGCATATGGTAAAAGATATTTTAACCAACTACATGGTGAAATTTGATTCCATTAGGAATTATGCGAAAAGGCGTCATGGCTTCGATCGCTTTATTGAACGCGTTCCCGCAGACTTAAAAGGAGCGTTTTATGATTAAACAAGAGACATTTACAAAAGAGAATATTGATCGAATTGTTGCAAAATATATGGTCGATTATGAGTTGGCTGCCCGGGCGGTTTTTGCGCTTGGTTTAGTGGAGGCGCTTTCTAAAGTCGGTACGGAATTTATTTTTAAAGGCGGCAGTTCTTTGATGCTGCTATTTGACTCTCCAAAAAGGCTATCTTCGGATGTTGATATTCTGGTCCCGCCCGACTATGACATTGAATCATATCTTGATAAAGCCGCTATGGTATTTCCTTTCAAGGGAATTGAAGAATCGGTAAGGAAAACGAATAAAAAGATTTCAAAGAAACATTTTAAAATCTCGTATTCTTCTACCAATTCGGATAGGGATTTTCATGTTTTAGTGGATGTTCTTTTCGCTGACAACCACTACAAGAAAACGTTGCGAGTTCCTGTTAATAATGATTTGTTGCTTTGCGAGGGCGAGGATATTTTTGTTCACGTCCCTTCCCCAGAGTCTCTTCTTGGCGATAAGCTAACCGCCTTCGCGCCTCATACCATCGGAGTGAATTTTTATAACGAGGACTATTCAAACGATAAGAGGTTAGAGGTCATCAAACAGTTTTATGATGTGTCTTGTTTATTCGATGTTTCGAAAGATTTCAGAGCGGTTAAAGAAACATACGAAAAGATTGCTAAAGACGAAATTGGCTATAGAGAACTAAACCTAAGCCCTGATGATTGTTTAATGGATTCATTCCGTTCCGCTTTGAACATTCTGTCGCTTGGAAAGATCGACAAAGAAGATTATCCGAATTATCTTTCGGGCTTTAGGAAGATTGTTGGTCACATTTTGGGCAAGAGGCTCAATCCGAACAACGCGAGCATCGATGCTGCCAAGATAATGTTTTTATCCGCCTGTTTAATCAAAGATGCTGATCCATTCTCTCATAACCTAGAGGATCAAGAACTTCTTAACGGCAAACCGTATGATCAAATTAACTTTGTTAGGAAGATCGATAAAATAGCCTTTAATTACGCGGCTAAGGCAATAGTGGCGATTAGCAAATAACGAAAATAGATGAAAGCAAATTCAGTGAAAATGGATTCATCTAAAATAAGCCTCAATCTCTAGGAAGAAAGCGCATTTAAGTTGTTTTCCTATTGGAAAAGCCTAGAATATTGCTCGCGATGAGCATCTCCTTACGAAAAGCAATCGGCCCTAGAGGCGACTTAACCGTTGGCAATCTCTTCTGGAAGATGATCCTTTTTGCTTTGCCAGCGATGGGGACGACGGCATTGCAGCTTCTTTATGTGACGATCGATTTGACGACCGTCCATTATGGCGATAGCGCCGAATCGATGGGGGCCATCGCTTCCAATAATCCCCTCATCAATTTGATCATCGTCGTTTTCGTTAATGTCTCTTTGGGCGTCAATGTCGTGATGTCTGGAGCTAGAGGAGCAGGGAATAAAGAGAAAGCATCAAACGCGATGCACACGGCTTTGTTATTTGCTTTATTAGCCGGCATCTTCGTTGGAGTGGTGGGCTTTTTCCTTTCGGATAACCTTTTACGTTTGATGGGGACAGAGCCCCAATACTTCGAGAAGGCGGCTTTGTATTTGAAGATCTATTTCTGTGGCCTTCCCTTTTTGATGGTTTATAACTACTGCGCCCAAATCCTAAGAGCCCAAGGGAATGCGATGGCTCCTTTCTTTATTCTTTTGATCTCGGGATTAATTAACGTTGCTTTCGATTGTTTGTTTGTGTTTGCTTTCCATATGGGGGTAGCTGGGGTTGCTTATGCGACCATCATCTCCGAAGGCGTATCCGCGATGTTGGGGATTTTGATCTTATGGAAGGGGAAACATAATTTCGTCTCTTTCTCGTTTAAGAAGGTTCGCTTCCATAAAGAAGAACTAGGTGAGATCCTTCGCGTTGGCTTACCCGCGGGATTACAAGGATTCTTTTTCTCTTTGCCTAATGTTTTCATCCAATCGAGCTTATATACGATTGATCCGGGCAATGTCGAACTTGTTAATGGGGCAACGGCTTC
>CAMOEH010000019.1 GCA_946612055.1 uncultured Bacillota bacterium
ATCGATAAGCAATATTACCAAGCCGCCCAAATCGATGCCGCTCCGAAATGGAAAGTCCTTTTACGAGTGACCGTTCCTCTTCTTTCGCCTCAAATCCTTTATATCCTTATTACTTCCTTTATCGGAGCGTTTAAGGAATATACCTCGATCGTTGGCTTATTCAATGGTCCAGGAACCTTGGGTAAAACCGAGCCGAATATGGAAACGATCGTCTATTACATCTATGACAACATTGCCGAACCTTCGATTGCTTCGGCTGCTGCCGTCTTCCTTTTCGTCATCATCTTGGCCTTCACCGCCTTGCAATTCGCTGCATCGAAGAAGAGGGTCCATTATTAAGGAGGTAAGTCATGAAAGAGTATATCGATTTCACCAAAATCAAAGACGACGCCTCCTCTCAGGGCATCGTCTTGTCTCTAGATGAATCCGGCAAGACCGCCGAAGCCATCAAAGCTTCTGATCGTGCCGCCCATATTATCGTCACCGTCTTCACGTATATCTTCATTTTGGCTTTGGCGCTTGTGGTCATCTTCCCTTTCTATTGGATGATCATCACCTCCTTGAAGCAAAATTCCGAAATCCAAGCTTCGGTCCAGACCTTCTTCCCACGCATCGTTATGTGGAGTAACTACGTCCACGTCCTCCAGGTTTTCAAATTCGGAATCTATATGCGCAACACAATCGTTGTTGGCATTGTCTCGACCTTAGGAACTTTGATCACGACCATCTTGGCCGCCTTTGCTTTTGGCAAATTGCGCTTCAAAGGAAAAGGAGCGGTGTTCGCCATCTTCTTGATGACGATGATGATCCCGGGCGAAATGATGGTCATTACCAACTACATCACCGTTGCCTCCTTCGGCTGGATTGGCTCTGGGCAGACGCTACTGGATGCTTATGCTGCGATGATCGTTCCTTTCTGGACTTCGGTCTTCTATATCTATTTGCTCCGTCAAAACATCATGCAGATTCCTAATGAGCTCTATCTCGCGGCCAAAGTCGATGGCAAAAGCGATTGGGCCTTCTTATGGAAAGTCATCGTTCCGCTTGTTGCTCCGACCCTTATTTCCATCACTATCTTGAAATTCATGGGCACGTGGAATTCCTATGTCTGGCCTCAACTTGTCACGGCCGGAAGCTCTTCCGAATATCAGCTCATCTCGAACGGTCTTCGTGGATCGGGATTCGTCGATCCGGATTCCGGGAATGTCGAATATGGCTACCAGATGGCCGCGACCGTCTTAGTCACCGTTCCGTTATTCCTCTTATTTATCTTCTTCCGTAAATACATCATGAAAGGCGTTGGCCGCGCTGGCATCAAAGGCTAGAAAAAAAGATTTCTATGGCTTAGCCAAGAATAAAGAGAATCAAAGGAGTGAAATCATGAACAAAAAAATCGCGACGTTATTCCCGCTTCTTGCAACGGCATTGCTGGCTTCTTGCGGTCAGAAAGATGAATCGACCTCTCAAGTTCCTTCGACCGAGGAGTCTTCTAAACCTTCGACCGAGGAGTCTTCTGAACCTTCGGTCAAGCATTTCATCGATAACGAAACAACGATCGATTTCTGGTATAACGGAAACGATTCTTCGCAAGAATGGTTAAAATCCGCTGCCGAAAGCTTCAAAGCTAGTGTGGAACCTAACGTCACCGTGAAAGTGACCAAATCCTCTGGCTCTTTTGGCGACGCAGCAAAAGCCGTCACCGATGGCATCGCTGCAAACAACTATCCAGATATCTTCGTTGGCTATCCTGATGCTGGCCAAGACATCATCAACGCCAACAAATGCCTTAACCTCGAGCCTTATATCAATAACGCCGAATATGGCTTAAGCGCAGAAGAACACGACGACTATGTCGAAGAATTCCTTGAAGAAGGAAGCAATTACGCCATGCCTGGTGTTTATTCCTTCTCCTTCTGCAAATCGACCGAGGCTCTTTATTACAATAAACAAAAACTTCGCGACCTCGTCTTGCCTGGCGTTAACAATGGCCTCCCTATTGGCGATAATTATTACAACAACCTCACTTGGGATGAATTCTTTGATGTCTATTGCCCGGCTTTGATGGCCTATAACGAAACGTTAGACGATGCCCATAAGCTCTTCACCATCGCTGAAAAAGGGAGCGCGATCCTCTCTTATGACTCCGATGAAAACCTCTTCATCACGTTGGCCGAACAATATGGATACGGCTATACCAGCGTTGACAAAGTCACCGGCAAAGCCGAAATCCTCTTCAATAACCAAGACATGAGAGATCTCATGAAAAAATGGAATGGCTATCGTAATGCGAATTACGTTTGCTCGGAACTCTCCGCTGCTAAAGTCAGAGGAAACAAGCTCCTTGCTGCCGATAATGCACTCTTCTATATTGGCTCTACTGGCGGCGTCACCTATGCCCAAGATGCCCAAAAAGCTGGCTTTGAAGTTGGCGTTGCCGCCATCCCTCAGGCCAATCTTTCTGCTCGCAAAGTCATCCTTCAAGGACCGTCTTTGATCTTCTTGAAGCATCCGGGCAAAGAAGGCGAAAAATATGATCAAGACAAAGCCCTTGCTTCTTGGTTATTCGCCAAATATATCACCAACTACGACCATTGCGTCACCTGGAGCTATAACACGGGTTATACTCCGATCCGCTACTCGGTTTATGAATCCGCAGAATGGGCCGATTATTGCGACGAAACCCAATACGAGACCCTCGACTTCGAAAGACTTCAAGCCGCGACGGCAGCCTATGTTAGCACCCTTTCTACGGATGAATATTTCACCTCGCCCGTCTTCTGGGGCAGTTCTGCCGCTCGTGGACAAGCCGGGTCGCTTACGGGCAATATCTTGAATCTCACCAAAGAGGAAGCGACCGATGAAAAGATCGCCGATCTCTTCAACACCGCTTATAACAACACCAAAGGCAAAATGCCAAGCTAATTGGAGGCCAATATGAACAAAAAACTATTAACCTTATCTTTACTTCCACTCTCCCTAGCTCTTGTTGCTTGCGGAGGAGGGGAAAAGACAAGCTCGACGGAGGACTCTACGCCATCCTCTACGGACTCTACGCCAACCTCTAAGCCGATTGAAATTTCCTTTTGGACGACATTTGGACAGAAAAATGGCGAAGCGTTAGCCAAAACCGCAGGCGATTTCAACCGCCTCGTCAAAGAGCACATGAACATCGACGTCAATGTGAATCCCACCTATATCGGTGGTTATGGCGACGTCTATAACAACCGAAGCAAAGCCCTTCTTACCAACAACCATCCGACGATGGCCATCGCTTATCCTGACCACGTTGCAGCTTATTTGCAGGAAGAAAAAGGCGACGCCGGGAAATTCGTTGTCAATCTCGAAGATTATTTCGACGATGCCGAAGTTGGCTTTGGCAAACAGGCTTGGCTCGGCGATAGCAAAGACGGTCAGGTGTTTGGAAAGGATGATATCGTCGACAATTTCATCGACGAAGGCACCCATTATCTTCGCGAAGGCTCTTATTCTTATCCCTTCATGAAATCGAGCGAGGCGCTCTTCTATAACCTCGACGCTGTGGAACTCGCTTTCAAAGGATGGAAGCCAGAAGTTGGAACCTCGACCACCAAAGTCCAAGAATACATGAATAGCATCACTTGGGATGAATTCATCGATTTATGCGCCTATATCAACGAGCACAAAGCTTCCGTTTTGTCCACGATTAAGACCCCGTTCTATTACGATTCCGACGGCAACCTCTTTGTCTCAAAAATGTATCAAAATGACATTCCTTACGCTCATTACGATGAGAGCAAGAAGCTTGGTGTGGTTGATTTCGAAACTGGCGAAGCTAGAAGCAGAGCCGAAGCGATGGTCAAGACGCTCAAGGCTCAATTTGATGCTGGCACCTTCAAAACCAAAGGGACCGAAGGAACTTATGGATCCGATTCCTTTAAAAAAGGCGAATCCGTGTTTACGGTCGGTTCTACCGGCGGAACCGGATATAACATGCCCGATGGCGATGGATTCAAAGTCGGTGTTTGCAAAGTCCCAGTCAGCAACGACAATCCGCTTTTCGTCACCCAAGGACCGACGATCTGCATCTTCAATAACCGCAACCTCTCCGCCGAAGAGAATGCCCTTAAGGTGAAACTTGCCTGGATGTTTGCCAAATACATCACCAACCCCGATGTCAACGTTTATCAATGCACGTATGGCTCGGAAGGGTATTTGCCAATCCGCTATAGCGCTTATGAGACGGCCGAATTCCAGCAATTCATTGCCGATCCAGACGATATCTTCTCGAAGACCGCTCATCTTCTCATCGACGAAATTGATGGAAGATATATCAACCCCAGCGTCTTTGCTGGAAGTGCGGATCTTCGCGACAAAGCCGGCGGCATTTTGACGAAAGCCTTCTCCACCAACATGTCTAGCCTTGACGATGCCGGCATTAATGAAGCAATCAGCAGCATCTTCACCGAACAAATCGAAGCGGCGAAAGGCAAATTCCGTTAAGAAAGGAGAAACGAATGAAATTTAAAAAAATCCTAGCTCTATTCTTGCTATCGGGCATTATCGCTCTCCCTTCTTGCGGCGGAGCCGATAATACAGAAACAAAGCCAGAGAGCAGCACCTCCGAAACAGAATCAGAGAGCAGCAGCACCTCCGAGGGTATCTCTACCGTTGATTATGTTCACGACGGCACTGTTTCTCTTGGCCTTGATTATCATGGCAAAACGTTTGCTAACGATGGCATTGAACAAGTCAACGTCCGTAAATCCGGCGACGCCTACATCGGCTTTATCGATGGCGATACGGCTCACTTCACCCCGAAATCCGGCGGCGAATTGATCAAAGCCCGTTTCTATGGCATCGATACCCCAGAATCTACCGGCAAAGTCCAGCCGTGGGGCAAAGAAGCGAGCAATTACACCAAAGAAAAACTGAAAGAAGCGGATGAAAACGGGACGATTGTCCTTTCTTCTCCGCAAGAAACCTATGGTATCCCATCTCCTGACTCCACCGGCACGCGTTATGTTTCTTTGGTTTGGATTAACCCAACCGTCAAAAACGCGCCGATTGAATCTCTTTATCTTCTCAATCTCATGATTGTCCAAGATGGCTATTCTTGGGTGAAAAACGTCGATGATATCCCTTCTTATCGCGACACTTTCTATGCCGCTCAAGATCAAGCTAGGGCACTTGGCCTCAATCTTTTCTCTGGCACGATTCCCGATACCTTCAATAATGGCGGATATGAAGAGACCTCTATCGGTGATCTCCGCGATGAATTTGTTGAATGCATCAAAGATCCAAATCACAAAAATGCCTACGACAACCGTCGCGTTCGTATTTATGGCACGGTTGCTGGCTTCTCCAACAAAATCCTCTATCTCCAGGATTACATCAAAGAATATAACGAAGATGGCACCGAAACCGGCGAAGGCCATTACGCCGGCATCAATATCTTCGTTGGCGCGGCAAGCATCGCGAGCAAATTCACGAAACTAGGAACTTATATTTCCGTTGCTGGCCTAGCTCAAGATAGCGAGAATTTTGGCTTCCAGATTACCGATACCAATTTCCCTCGCGTCTCTTACGATGCCGAGAAAGATGCTCAAGTCATCTATACCGCAGAGCAAAATTTTGACCACGCGCTTG
>CAMOEH010000020.1 GCA_946612055.1 uncultured Bacillota bacterium
AATAGGGTTCGAAATCATATTCTTGACCCAAGATGCAAATATCGAGGTCCTCAGCGAATTTGATTTCGTATGTTGGCTGCGCTTTTTTGCACCCGCTTAAAGAGGATAGAAGCAACGCAAGCCCGAGGAATATTTTTGCTTTTTTTGCCATAGTCTCGTTTGCCTCCTATCGGTTAAATCGATCCAGTGTCGAAAAAGAAGAGGAAGGATCGCGTTCCATTTTCTCTAATAGATCCAATAGATCCGTGCGGTTTTTTTCGAAGGCGACGCAATATTGGAGTTGCGTTTCAAAATCTTTATTCGCGCGAGTTATCGTTCCGTTAGCGATTTTATCGAAATAATGCCGGAGAATTTTGTCCGTATCGTAGGTTTTGCTGTAATCGGTGTTGATCTTTTCAACCGCGGCATTGAACAAATAGAGATATTCGTAATCTTCACTTCCCTCGCGAATCGATTCTAGGCGGATGGTTCCGATCGGTTCGTCAAGCCCATAATCGGCGCCAGGATAAATCAAATAGCCATCGCCATTTGCCCTTTCGAAAGAGGCTGGATCGTTCCAAATGTCGCGGTCTTTGTATAAGCCGGTTTCCATGTTGATGCATTTTCTCCAGAAATTGACGCACCAATATAGATTCCCCGAAACGCCATAATCGTATTTCATCCAATGCATAACGCGGCTAGAGAGCAAATTGTCATCAAGTTGGTAAGAAGGATAAGGATTCTCGGGATGAACGCAGTTATACCACCAGAAATCTTCGCCATTGACTCGGCCTGGATTGCTCCTTCTTTCTTCCATGATCTCTTTGAAATTGTCGATTTGGAATGTGGAGATATAAGGGCACCACGTCTGGACGCCTCCCGTGACATCGTCGCC
This sequence comes from uncultured Bacillota bacterium, assembly GCA_946612055.1. Next base: position 875 of record CAMOEH010000020.1, read on the forward strand.
GATAAAGCCTTCGTTCATCGGCGAAGTCGTGACGACGTTTCGGATCGCGATAAAACTCTTCTTCAATTCGGGATATTCATCGAGTTTCGATGCCAATTCGGCTTTGACGTTAACGATGATGTTGTCGATTTTCTTGATCCGGGCATGTTCGCTTTCATTATCACCTGGTTCGTCGGTGGCTCGCCAAGCGTAGATGTAGGCTTTGCGGAAAAGGTCGGTGTTGTCACTCGAAGAAGCCAATTCGATATTTTTATCGATCAAGCGGGTTAGCAATTGTCGAAGATAAGCTTCATCTACGATATTCCCGAAAGTAGGATCGTTGACGTAAGAACAAGGCAAATTATAAGAAGGGACGATATCGGATTGGGCATATTTGACGACTTCACTAACCCATTCTTCAATATCCGGAGCGCGGTTAGCAAAACGATAACTGCTCAAGGGCAAATCTCCGGGAGTAGCCCTTTTCTTGGCTAAGAACCAGTAATAATTTTCGAACGTCTTCTCCGTCAAAGGGATATGGATTCCCCGTTTGAAATAGTCATACCATAAACCGTAATAGACCATTTGGTGGGCTTCTTTGGTCATCTCTAAATCATAGATTTTCAAAGAGAAAGGAAGCAGAATCGAGGCTCCATCGATCGTGATTTTGATTTCCGCTTTGTAATTGCCTGGGTTTGCAGAAGCGGGAACATTGACGTTGAACCAAATGCCTTGGTTATCACCTTCATACAAAACGTTTTCTTGCTTTTTGGTGTATTTGGCATAAGGAATCAAAGCATCGGGATAATAGCCCGTATACATCGGCGCGGTCGTCGGTTTTTCGACCGAAGGCGAGGTCGTTCTGATGTAGCGTTGCACAAGGATTTCGACATTTTCTTTGGAAAGGGTGTCGCCATCCTCATTAACGAAATCACTTACTTGGATAAAGAAGGATTTCGCGTCCTTGCTTGCTTGAATGATCAATTGGGCCGATTCCACTTCTCCCTTGACACAAGAAATGGAAAGGTCGCTTGTTGGAGAGGAAGGGGCTTCTTGATCCATCATGACGCTTAAGGTATTGGGGGCGGCCCAAAAGGCAAAGCCATCGAGATTTTGGCTTCCGCTCTTCTTTCCGCAACCAGAAAGCAAGAGGGCGAAGGCGCTGGCAATAACAAGTGCATTAATGGATCTTTTCATAATCGATTACCTACGCTAGTTTTCCTTGAAGAATCGCCCATTTTTCCGTCGTCCAATAGGCGATATCGTCGTCATAATATTTCTGGGCCGTAATCGGCTCTTTGATACGGAAATTGATTTCCAATTGGTTGGAGGGATGGGCATTAAGCAGATTAACGCCTCCTTCACGGAAAAGACGGAAATTGTTTGGAATCGGAAGAGGGACGGCTTCGTGGATTTTGTTGTTGTAGAGATCAATCATCATCTTTGAGGTCGCGTTCAAGGAGCCGTATAAACTAGGATCTTTGGCTTGCAGATCGTATTGGTAGAACATGCAGGATCCACCGGTTTTTTTGACGAAGAGATTATTGGCTTTGTCGGTGGCTAGATAGGCTAAGAATCCTTTGGCCAAATCGACCTTTTTGCAAACATAAGGGATAGCCGCGGTATGGTAATTGCCGGTGCTATAGACCATTTGGCGAGCTTCTACCACCGCCTTAAAGTCTTCTTCGCTGACTCCGGGATAAGAAGTCTCGTTGTTATCGATCGCCTTGATAACCGAAGCTAGCATGGCGTCATCGTTGATCGTCGGCAAGCGTTCGATGATGGCGCTATTGACGGGAGAGCGCATCATACGGACGTCGGCAACGCTCTGGCCTTCTGCTTTGGCTTGGGCAATCAAATCGGACATTTCGTTATGGTACCAATCTCCGCACGCCATGAAAGCGCCTTTGCCTTGAAAGAAATTCTTCTGGGCGGTCATGTATTCGGTCGATTCGGCTTGTTGGAAGAGGTTATTGTAGGTCGTTTCGCCCTCTTTAAAATCGAGGAAGAGGTTTTCTAGGGCCTGCAAAGAGGTGAGCCTGCCGCGCTGCTTGAAGATATTGATGTTGCTAAAATCTCTCTCTTCATCCGACAATTTGCCATGCCAGAAATTGAGGTATTGGCCATATCCTTCGTATTGGGCCCACCACGTGGGATATAAATAGGTCCAATAGCAGGATTCTGGTTTATTGCAGCCTTGGACAATCGAATAATGATCACTGCTTTCGAGGGTGATTTTCTTGCACGCGGCAACCAATTGATCGGTCGTCACGGGAACTTCGATGTCATATTGCTGCAAAAGGGCAGGGTTATACATGATGCCGTTATATCCGCCAGCCCAAGGCAAGGTGTAATAGGTCGTTTTGCCACCGCCATCGACGATCGCGTTAGCTTCTTTGGCGGAGGAGAGCATCTTTTCGCCAACGGTGATATTTTCGCCGAGGACTTTGGATTCATAGACATCATTCAATTCAGCGAAATAGGGCTTGCGATTGCCGCCCATCTTGCCAATTTCGACTTGGAGATTCATCCCGAAGTAGATATCGAACATATTGGACAAACTTTCGATTTGCCCTTTGGCGTAGTCTTCTTCGGCGTTGATGGTTCTGAGTTTGATTTTGACGTTGCCAAATTTTTCTTTGACTAGCGGATCATTTTCAAAAGCTTCGCCGACGGCGCTAAGCCATTCGGTGCCGTATCCGCCTTTATAAAGGTAGACGTTAAGGGTGGTAGCATTCGAATTTGTTTTGCCACAAGATGCGAGCATTACGGCCGCTGCAAGCAAGGAAATCATTTTGTTGTTTTTCATAGCAATACCTCTTTTCTTTTTTATCCTTTCAATCCGCCAACGGATAAGTTGGTCATAATCTTGTCGGAGAAGATCGCGAAGACGGTGATGATGGGGATCATCGATAAGATGAGCTGAGCAAAATAAACTGGGGAGCTTTGCTTGATCAAATCGTTTTTCACGAAATATAGGCCCGCCGAGATCGTCGGGTAATCGGGCAAGAACAAGATGACGCTGCTATAGTCGTTCCAGGCACCAATGGCCGACATAATCCCTAGCGTTAGCATTGGGGCCACCGCCATCGGGAGCATGATTTTGAAGAAAGCCGTGAAATGGTTGCCGCCATCGATGAAAACGGCCTCGGAATAGCTCCATGGCATGCTCTTGAAGAAAGCGTGAAGGATCAAGAAATTAAACCCAAAACCGCCAGCGCAGCTAAGGATTGGCTGCAATGGAGTGTTATAGATGCCTAAATCATAGGCCAAGCGGAAGCTCGCGCCCAAAGAGCCGACAATCGGAATCGTCATCGAGACAATGGCGATGGAGAAGATAATGTCCCTCCCGGGGAATTTGTATTTGGCCATGACATAACCCGTGCAAGCGGAGAAGAAAACGCCTTCAAGCGTGACGACGGCGACATACCAAATGGAATTACCTAGCATCCCGAAGAAGGTAACCTCGCCATAATTAAACATGGAGAAGGCCTTCCCATAATTGTCGAAGAGGAATTTCTTCGGCCAGGCAAAAGGCTTGGCTTCAGAGATATTGTCGAGATATTCCAATCCGCCTTTGAAGGAATTGATGAATAGCCAGACAATCGGTAGCACCAAGATTAGCGCATAAATGACAAACAAGAGGAAAGCGACGGTAAAGACGGCTTTCTCGCCAGCGCTACGCTTGGAAAGGATGCTACTATTGTTGGGATTGATTTTGCTTTCTTTCTTCATAAATCAATACTCCGTAGCCGAGAAGCGGTCTAATAATTTCCTAACGCCGAGAATCAAAGGAACAGCGATGGCGGTAAAGAATAGTCCCGCCGCCGCGACGATGCCATAATCCCCCGTCATACGAACGGTGTCATAAATCCAATACGAAATCGTCTGGTCTTTGAGGATGCCTTGGACGAGAAGCAATATCGGGCCGCTAGCCGTGAATATGCCCGTCATCAGCAAGACGATTTTGGTCGATATCGTCGGCCAAATCAGCGGAAGGATGATCTGGACCAATTCGCGGAAAGGGCCAAAGCCATCGAGCCTTGCGGCTTCCAAAACGTCCGTAGGAATGCGGCTCATTGCACTGGAGAAGATGAGCATATCGCCCCCTAAACCGAAAATAATCGTATAGACGATGATGGTGGCCGTTCTCACATATTCAGTCCCAAGCAGCCCTCTAGAGGGATAGGTTAGATGCAAGAAATTAAAGATGACGTTGACAGGTCCGCCAGGATTGACCATTTCCGCATAGACGGTCGTCAATACGGAGGCGGGAATAATGCAAGGGAGATAAAAAAGAATGCGGAAGATCTTGTGTCCGGGGACTTTTTTGTAAATGAAATAGGAAATAAACAGAGATAACGGCATGATGATGAAGAAGCTCGCCATAAAATAGGCGGCGGTATTGATGGCCGCGATCTTCAAATCGCCATTTTCGCTAGTCAAAGCCGAAAAGAAAGTAACGAAATTATCGAATGTCCATTCTTGGGTGTAAGCGTTTTGGAAGGCCAATAGGATCGAATCCAAATTGACGTAAAGCCAAAACACAAGCCAGTTCACCACCGGGATAATCATCAAAGCGATGATGAAAATGATTTCCCCTTTCCTGGAACGACGGTAAAGTTTTGGGCTACGCCCACTCATGGAAGGGCTTAGCTTTCTTCCCAGTGCTTTCATTTGAAATTATAGTATTCTAAAAACAATGGGAATAAAATTATTGAAACTGCAAATCTTATTGCAGATGCTGTATGGAAGATAAAGAGAAATACATCCGTTATGAAACCAAGTCCTTCTTCGCTCATGATGAAGAGGCAATTTTGGATTACATCGTCATTGATAAACTCAATAACGTCCCGCTTTCGAATTTCGTTCACACCCACTCCGAAATCAATTTCTGCTTCGAGGGCAATGGCCAAAGCTCCATTAATGGATCCAAATATGAAGTGAAGGAAAATTCCTTTTATCTTGTTAATCCGATGGAAATCCACGCGAATGTCTCTGAGCAAGAATGCGGCTTTTATATTTTGGGCATGCCAAACGTTACCTTTGATCTTCCTGATCCCACAAGCCGCCTCATAACCACGAAAGGGACGCATCTAAAATCGTTAATCGAATCTTTGATCAGTTTAGTCAACACGCCATCCCCCGACCAAGCCATCTTGATAAGAGAAAACTTCCAGCTCATCCTCCGGGTATTAAAGACCGACTTAGAAACGGAAAAGCTCATCAAAATCGAGCAAGGGCCAACCGATTCTTTCGACGTAATCATCAAATATATCGAATCCTCCTTCTTGCAAAGGATTGACATCGATTTGCTTTCAAAAAAATTCAATTTCTCCAAATCGACGCTCATGCATCAATTCAAAAAGCGCTATGGCGTCAGCATCATGGAATACGTCATGCAACAACGATTAAAGGAAGCGACTTTTCAATTAGAGATACTCGATGATCCCATCCAAAAAATCGCCGCGGTAACCGGATTTAGCTCCACGCCCTATTTCTATAGCTATTTCACAAGAAAAATGGGGATGACTCCCCAGAAATATCGCTTGCTGCACAAGAAAAAGAACCAGAATAATTAATCTTTCTTTTCCTCTTTGTAGAGGCCTACCCCCACTAAATCTGGGAAATTTTTCGGATTGAAATGCTTGTCATATAGCCTCATCTGATTGATGAGCACGCCCAATAAGAGAATGGGACAAAGTAGGAGCAATGCCAATGCGAATATCCCAATCTTGATGAAAATATAAGGGATTAAGTCTAAAAGCAAAAAGATAGCAAATACCGAACTTGATATTAACGCGGAAGGGTAGCATTTGAGGCCAAAAATGAAACCCGCTTTGATTTTCGTGATGAATTTGCATTGATAGATGAAAGAA
>CAMOEH010000021.1 GCA_946612055.1 uncultured Bacillota bacterium
AGGAAGACGCCTACTGTTGAAGCATAGCCAGAACGGTCATTGGTGTAGGCCATGCGGTAAAGGTAATAGCCGGGGACATAAACGTAATCTGGCGCATCCTTATATAAGACCATCTGGTTGCCATAATCTTGAAGCCCGCCAATGATGCCAAAGGTCAAGAAATAACGGAATTGTCCTAATAACAATGGCATATCGATTTGGAAGACTCTCCTCCACGAGGAGCAGCCATCAAGAATCGAAGATTCGCGCACCTCGGCATTGATATTCATTAATCCCGATAGGTAAATCAAAACGTTGGTCCCACCAACCCAAGGGAATCCTAAAAAGATCAATGCAAGATAGGTCAACGTCGGATTGGAATCGCTAGAAAGCCAATCGATCGTCACCGGATTTTTGCTAAAAAGCGAGAGGAAGAGATTGAACAAACCGTCCGTCCCATAAAGCGATTTCCAAATAAGCATCCCGACAACGCCTGGAGCAATGACGGGAAGAAGCATCAACACGCGATAGACTTTCGCCGCTTTCTGATTACGGAGGTTGAAGATGAGTTCAGCAAAGATGAAAGGAACAAAGACGTTGATGAGCAATTTTGGAAAAAGGAGGATTGCCATTGTCTTAAAGCTTTGCCAAAACATCGGATCGGTGAACATCTCTTTGTAATTGCCAAACCCGACGAAGGTCCATGTCGGATTGGAAGTTGAGATATCAAAGAAGCTCATCGCGATGCCATAGACGAAGGGGAAGATCGAGAAAACCGCTAGCCCGACCATCAAAGGCGCGGCCATCAAATAGCCATAACGTCCGCGGTAGACTTTCTTCCAAAATGGAGACAGGGGTTTTCTTCTTTTCATTAAGCACCACCCCTTTCAACCATCACGAAATCGAAGTAACGTTCCAAACGGAATTCAATGATCACGGAGTTGTCTTCATCATAGACAAAGAGTTCTCCATCGACTTTCGCCGGGGAAGAGAATTGGGGATTGGGCGCGAAATCGATCATAACCATCCCGTTCTCGTCCGTTTTATGACGGGGGCGCATCGCTTGACCACCTTTTTTGCCAATTGCGACAATCGAATGCCCTTCCACTGGCTTGCCATTACGGGTGAGTTTGACTTGGAAATGGACGGTTTCTGAATCTTCCCACGGAACCGAATAATAAAGATCTTCCGTTCCATCGGTTCCCGTAATGGAAACTAACGACAAATCAAACGTTTTGAAATAAATGAAATCCCCTAATGCCGCGGTGAGCATCACCCCGGCAACGATCCATACGGCTAGCGTTCTTTTGAAGAAGCGCCCGATGGGAGGAAGAATTTTGTTCCAAAACGTCGTTTTCATTTGCCCTCGAGGAATTTGGTCGCGGATTCATGTTGAATGCTAGCAACCGAAGAATAGAATTCGGCATCGGATAACGTATCGCTGACCCATTTGCTGAAATGCTGGTTCACCGCGACATCATCAGCCAAGGTGGCGCAATCAGGCCAGGCAATCGGCTTGGATTTGGGGAAAGAAGACATCAGCCATTCATCCAAAGAACGGCCAGGAACCGCCCCATGGACGCCACCTAAAACGGCTTGATGTTCCACACACATCTTCGTGACGTTTTCCGGGGTAGAGAGGAATTTAAGGAATTTGATCGCGTTTTCCTTAACTACGGCATTGTCATAGATGCCATTGGTCATCAAATTGAGATATAACGAAGCTTCTGGGCGATATAAATCGATAAACGCTTCCGAACGGCTAAGCGTCGTATATTCTACGGAAGAATCCAGTTGAACGCTCTCGGCTTCTTGAAGCTTGCTCGCGGCCAAAGGCAAGGATTTACCAACGAGATAATCTTTGCTATCGCTGCTGACCAACGGGGCTGGGAAAATGCCGAATTTCCAGTCACGGATCTCGTCGTTTCCTTTTTCAGCGCGTAAGGACCATAAGCCGTTTTCCCTAAGCATGGCTTTGCCATCGCTCCAAGCGCTATCTTTATTCGCCGTCTTCCAGTTATAAGGAAGCATGTTCTTATAGAAATCCTTGAAGACTGAATAGGCGGCTTGGGCGATTTGATAACGCTCCGGGTTCTCGCTCTTTAAAGGAGAATAGACGCCATTAGCCAACGCGGTCATATTCTCCAAATTGGAGATAGAACCATCGTGATTCGTGTCAACATCATCGAAAAGAAGCTGGGCAAAAGACGGACCAATCGAGAATTGGAAAGCCCAGTTCTGGAGTTCGATCGTTTGCTTATAAACATAAGGGCCAGCATCGGGATTGACGTTAATTTCCATGGCTAGATTACGGAATTCCGACCAAGTCTTAGGAACTTCATAGCCGAGAGATTGGAAACGGTTTTTGTTGTAATACCAACCTGTAGCTGGGCCTGGGTTAAGCAAAACAGGCAATGCGATCGGCTTGCCGTTTACGTCTTGGCAATCCTTCGTCTTCCATAAATAGGAAGGGAATTGGTCTTTCCAAGTCGGATAAAGAGCTCTTTCTTCTTCGGTGAGGAACTCATTGGGCGTAGCAAGAGCTTCGCTTAAATCCATGTAATAGCCACGATCAGTAAATGCGCTCCAAGAGAAACCGATTGCCGGCATCGTCCCATTCTGGATGGCTTTGATGTAATCGGCAGAGGCTTCGTTTTTCTCCCCCGAAAGCGTTTTGCCGGTGAACCATTTGATCGTGATTCCGGTCTTTTCTTTGAAAGCGTCCGCGATTTCTTGGGTTGAGGCGATCGAAACCAAATCGGCGGAACTACTTGATCCAGTCGGCATCCAAGTATGGAGGTCAACGACGAGCACTTTGTCGGTGCTTGGGATCTTTTTGGTTTGGCCTCCGCCTCCTCCGGCACAAGCTGATAGCAAGGTGACCATCGAGAAAGCGAATAGGCATGTCCAGGTTTTTTTCATGGGTTTTCCTCCTTATAGAAGCCGACGGGCTTCGCTTGGTGTTTTATGGTATTTGGCTTTGAAAGCCTTGCAGAAGAACGAGGTGTTCGGATATCCGACCATCGAGGCGATCTTCTTGATGGAATAATCGCCGTTTTTCAATAAATACAAGGCGCGGTCCATCCGGTATTCCCGAAGGTATTCGGAAGGGGATACGCCATAATATTTTTTGAAGAGGCGATAGAGATTAGAACGGTGCATGTGACAGACGTTTTCTAGCGTTTCCATCGAAATGTCGACCGAATAATTGAATTCGATGAAGGAAACGACGAGGTTGAGGACGCTTGTTTGCTCCGTATCGAGCTCGAATTCCACCGAATTGGGAACTAATGTCCCCATGATCTGATAGAAGAGGCCAAGCATATTCAGGTTCTCTTTTAAGGAACGCTCATCCGAATAAGAAGCAAGTTTGGCAAACAGACTTCGTAATTCGTCGTAACGTTCCCCGCTATGGAGGACGAGGTTGCCATCGACAAGGAAGCCGGTTTCTTTTAGCAAGTCGGCCGCGGATACGCCGAAGAAACCAACCCAATAATATTCATAAGGATTCTCCGCGTTCGCGTAATAACGGACGAGCTCGTTGACGGGGACGAGGAAGAGATCGCCTTTCTTCAATGCGGTTTTCTTATTTCCTCGTTCGATATAGCCTTCTCCATCAATGATGAAGTGCATGACATAGAAGTCGCGTAAGATCGGACCGAAAGAATGGGTCGCCTCGCATTTCTCGTAACCGACTTGATACAAGGCGATGTTATAAACGAACTGGTTTTTATTAAGAAGCAGTTTCATTCTTTCTCCTTTCATTATAAGAAAGGACCTTAACGTTGTGATGAGCGTTTGGTTGCGCGTTATCGCAGTTTTGTTGCATTCAAAGCAAGAAGGATAGGCCGAGCTTAAACTCGGCCTATCGAAGAAGGTTTAGTCGTTCTTCTTGCCGCGTTTAGCAGCCAGGATTGCCACGCCAGCAATGGCAAGTCCGGAGACAATCGCGCTAGCCGCGATCGATCCGCCGCAGCCTTTCTTGGCTGGTTTGGTTTCTTCGGAGGAAGAAGGGGTTTCGGTGGAAGGAACTTCCGAGGTCACCGGCTCTTCGGAGGAAGAGGGTTCTTCCGAGGAGGA
>CAMOEH010000022.1 GCA_946612055.1 uncultured Bacillota bacterium
GCTCTTCAATCTCGTTTTTTTCGTATTTTCGCGAATCATAGATGGGGGATAAAGAGCCGTCTTCTTTCTTAGAATAAAGAAGATCACCTACGTAATGAAGACCATTTTCTTCATGGGGAATTAATTCATAAGGAAGTTCATAAGAGCCAGGCGTTGCATCAATATGAAGAATCCCGTTTTTGACTTCTCCAATTTGAGATTCTTCTAGCTTGAAACCTTCAGGAACATGAATCGCAAGATGGATATCTTTTTTCGAAGAGAGACGAATTGCTTGATCTTCGTTGATTTCAAATTGAAGAGAGAAATCCTCGTTTTGATAAGATGCGGGCAAATAGAAGAAATAAGTATCGTTTTCAAAAACAACATTATCCATCAAATAACGGAAGCCTTCGCCAAGCCTCATGCTACAGCAGAAATAAGCTTCCCAAACCGCCATCTCAATCATCGGGGACTCGTCGGTCGCGCAGGTAGAACATCCCGCACCCCCATTGCATCTTTGGAATGTGCGCAAGCCATTCGTCGTAGCCAGATTGTAGAAATGAAGGTAGGAAGGATCCTTATCTAGGCGATAAAGCGATTTGGACAAAATCCAAGAATCGATGACGCAACAAGGCTCCGTCCAAGAATCCGGACGGCCGAACCAATTGTAATTCTCATGGTCCAAAGTTAAGCCATAAGTCAGATAATCACGGAAAATCGACTTGGCTAAATCATGGTAATGGGAATTCCCCGTTGCCTCAAAAAAGCGTAGTATCGCCCTAGCGCAAGTCAAGGTTGCGTGCGTTTGGAATTTCAGCTTCTTGTAATCGATTTTCTCGTAAGTCGCGATGATGTGACGAATGGCTTTCTCTAGACGAGGGTCCCGGGTTAATTCGTATGCGGCGACATAGCCATCGAGCAAGATGAAGGCGCAGCCGACATCGCTAGAAAGCATCCAATGGGAAGCGTCATCAATGATGATGTGTCCGGAAACACCACCGTCTTTGCAACGCTCCTCAACCGGATAATTTTCATAACAAGAAGAAACCGGGAGCAAAAAGGATTCTACGATTTTCTTAATTAGGGAAAGAACTTTCTTGTCGTGGTTGATTTCGTAATATGAGCATAGCCCGCGGATATACCAGGAATTCCCGGAAAATTGCTGCTCGTTATAGCTATTTCCTCGGAAAGCCGGGCCAAAATAGCCATCCTGATTCGTGTATTCATTCAAATGGGAGAAGATTAATTCAAGGTGCTCTTTGATTTCCTTTTGGCTTTTTTTGTCGCCATCTAAAGCAAAATACAAGGAGGAAAGACCAAGAATCGCTCTTCCAATAAAATCGCCAGGCCAAGAACCGTCGTTTTCAAAAACGGATGGGTAGGAATAAAGATCGTCTAAAAGACGCTCCTTATTGCTAAGCGCCCTTTCATACCACTGTCCTTGGATCATAACTAACCTCGATAATGGGCGGCGCCTATCCGAAGATAAGCGCCACCCGTTGGAAATGCGATTATTTTACTTCCGTGATCGTAACGGAACTAACGGTAACGCTTCCCGTGCACTGGAGGAAATAGATTCCCCAGAATCCGCCATCGGATGGCATCGTCTTGGTGACTTTATAGGTAACGGACTTTCCTTGAGGAACGCTCGTTTCAAAATCGTCGAAAGCGGAGTTATCGTAACGCAAGCATAGTTTGGTTCCGGTAAAGCCTTCGGCATAGCCGAGGGTAAATTCGATGGCATAGGTCTTTTCGGCTTTGAGGAGGGAAGCGGCTCCAATAGAAAGCCACAGAGTAGCATCGTTAGAGCTGCCATCCATGGTCATCGTCCTGGCGTTGCCATCCCAAGTATGGGCAGCGGTATTTCCATCATCGCAGCCATAGAAGGAAGAGAGCGAGGTTACATAATTAACTCCCGTATCTTCTTCGACACGGACATCGGAAACGATAATTCCGCCATTCGGATTGGTGATATAGAGTCCAAAGTATTGGCCATCAGCAGCCATCGTCTTGGAGATCTCATAAGTCTTCTTGCCAGAGGGGTTGTCATCGAATTTATCGAATTCACTGCCATAGCGGAGGAAAACGCTGCCACAAGAGAAGGATGCACCATAATCAAGGGTGAAGCTGATCTTGTAGGTCTTTTCGGCTTTGAGGAAGCTGCCAGCAGTAATGCTGAACCAAAGGGTCGCATCGGAAGTGGAGCCATCCATCGTAAACGCATGGGTCCCGGCGTCCCAATTGTGGGCAGGAGTATTATTGCCATCACAGCCATGGAAAGAATTGGCAGCGAGCACGGTAGCTTTATCGACGGTAATGGTGACCGCAGAAACCTTGATCGTTCCGCTGACTCCTTTGGCATAGATTCCCCAGAATCCGCCATCGGAAGGCATCGTCTTGGAAATGTTGTAGGTTTGGGAGGTTCCCGCCACAGGGGCAGATTCGAACTTATCGAAGGCAGAGTTATCGTAACGGAGATAGAGACCGTCGGTAGAAACGACATCATCTCCATAAGTCAAAACGAAGGAGAAAATGTATTTGGTTTCGGCTTTGAGGATGTTTCCGGCAGAGATGCTGAACCAAAGGGTCGCATCGGCAGCAGAGCCATCCATCGTAAAGGTCCTGGCGTTGCCATCCCAAGTATGGGCAGCGGTATTTCCATCATCGCAGCCATAGAAATCACTCAGGAGTACTGGAGGTTCTTCTTCCGGCACGGGTTCTGGTTCGGGGTCAACGAGTTTGGCATTGAATTGCCCGAGGTAGATGTTGAAGTTCGGGTTATTGTGGCCATAGATGTTGAGTTGATAGGCGCCATTGGGGAGCTTGTAATCAAGCTGGACGCGATAGAAGCCACTACCGAGATCGGTCTTGGTGACATAGGTGTCCAAGGTCGGATTGCCCGGGCCCATCATGATGAGGTGGAAGCCACCATCATTGACGGAATAATAGACAAAGTCGAGGACCAAACGTTTGCCCGCGACGAGGTTATTCGCATCGAAAGCATCGATCTTGTGATCGTCGGCTCCAGTCAAATGGAGGCAGTTATCACCATAATAGGTGCTTGCAACCAAAGCATCGCGGACGGTGGCGTCTTTGATGTTGGCCGTAATCATTATTAGACCATTGGAAGACGTGAAGGCCTTTTTCGTCATGTCGTAGGTGAAGCCATCTTCAGAAGTCAATTCCTCAACGGTTGCTCTGTAGTTGGTTGCCTGCGGGCATTCTTCCGAGGTGATCGCGACGTTATCAACGGCTAAGACGACTTCGCCACTAACCACGGAAAGTTTCCAAATGGAGAACCAGGCATTGCCACTTTCAGGAACGGCGACTTGAGACCAAGTGTGAGCGAAGTGATGAACCTCTCCGTCAGCAACAAGACCATTGACGTTCAATCCATCGGAGCCGTCCCACATCATGGACGCATACACGTCTCCCGAATTTCCTTCATGGGCGATGAACTTATAGTCGAACTCCAAGGTGTAATTGACTTGGGTTCCTCTTAAGAAGGCATCGTTAAGCCCGTTCATGAAGACTTGGCGCGCAGCGCTGCCAGCCGTCTTGTTGGCATCGATGATAAGCGAGTTGCCAGCAATGGCATCGGCCGTGGCCGAATAATGGGTAGCGCCATTGGAATCGCTGATGCCTAACTTGTTGCGTTTGGCCGCGGCGAAGTTCTCTTTGAACGTTCCATAAGATGTGATGATCGCGGGGTCGTTATGGTCGGTGATGTCATAATTTTCCGCGGTGACAGGATTAACGACGACATTGATGCTCTTTTCAGCGAATAGGCCCGTCGAGGATTCCACGTAGTAATTGACAACGTGGGTGCCGGCGATTTTGGAAGAGAAGGAAGCGCCATTCTCCAAAATCGTTCCCGAATCGATGCTGTCTTCGATTTCGACCGATGCCGTCAAATCCGTGCCATCATAATCGGTTGCCGTAAAGGTTGGCAATTCGACGGTTTCCCCAGCGGTGACGGTGATGTCTTCTTCACTGGAAAGTTCGATGACCGGGTCAGTCACTTCAATTGAAGAACTGGACTCGGACGATTCTTCGGATTCGGAAGAGCTCGGCTCGGGTTCCGTAGATTCGTGGGATTCCGAAGAGCTTGGTTCCGTAGAAGGTTCGAGGGAAGAAGTTTCCGATTCACTCGATTCGGACGTCTTGCTGCTTTCTTCTGTAGAAGGCACGTCGGAGGTTGAGGACCCGCTCTTGCCGCAGCTAGCCATCACCATGGCAGCAGACAGAAGAGCGATACTTAATAATTTTTTCTTCATGCTTTCACTCCTTTCTGAATCAAAATTATTAGTTTTCTTTTTCAAATAGATAACGCGGCATCATTTCTGACTTCGTTTTATAGTTTTCAACGAAGTGCGGGACGTTCCCGACCTGCACGCGTTTTCTACCAATTTCTTCGCGCTCGCTATCAGCGACAACGATCGCGATGCCGATGCGTTTGGAGGCATCGACGGCTTCTTTGAATTCCGGGAAAACGGAATAAGGGAGAAGGAATTCCATCGTGTAAGAGGTGTCTGTGGACTGGCATCCTACGAGGAGGTCGCCTTCTTTGTTGAGATACTTGTCATTCGAGCGGGCGGAGGCGATGGTGGCATAATTGCTCGCGCTCCAGGTTGGCGCGAAAGCAGCTTGGAGAACGCCACCATTATTTTTGTAGACCTGCATGTCCGCACTAGGCATATCCAAGAGGGTCGTGGCAAGGATTTCAATGCAATCGCCCGTCCAGAACGAAGCCGAGGGTTTGACGTCGCGCTTGTTATCATAGACGTCAAATGCCATCGCAATGCCTTCAGGCAAAGAAGCGATCTTGGCCTTGTTAATTTTGAATTCTTCTTTGACGGCTTCGATCGCGATTTCGTCACCCGTAGCAAGGCTAGCGGCGATAAATTCGATGTCGTCCCCTACTCCATTCCAATCAGCCAAGTCACCATCAAAGGCAATCGAAGAAGACACGAAGGCAATATCTTTGTCTGGTCCGATATCTTTGGAACGATAGAAATCGATGGCGGTGTTCCCGACAAGGTGGATGTCATCTTCGGTAGAGAGGCCTTGAAGGATGATGCCGCTCATCCCGAGGTCTAAGGTGTAATGGGAATAGTTGTTCGCAAAATCGATGTTCCCGGCATTATAGGCATTGAAGATGCAGTTGTTCTGTTCGCCGGAAATCTGGTTTTTACAGCACTCGTAGAAGAAATTCTCTTTGATGGAAGAATTGCCAACCCCACGGAAGCAAATGGCGGCGTTGCCATTAGCGGTGAAGAAGTTATTTTCAATCACCGCGTTTTTGACGGTTCCTTTGGGGGCGACGCTCGCGTTTTTGCTTAAAGCGAAGACGCTGATATCGCCATAAAGAGGTTCCGGCTGGAGGAAGATGTTTCCGATGAATTTGTTGTTGCGAATGGTGATGCCTTCTGGGATAGTGCATTCGTTGAATTGGTCAAGAGCGGATCCGGCTTGGATGGAGCCGTGACCAATGTTTTGGAAGGTGTTGTTTTCAACGATAGCCCCTGGAACCTGCACGAGGATTCCGCGGTTCCTCTTGTTGCGGACGATGTTGTTTTTGAAGGTGAAAGACGGAGTATCGGTAAGAAGAGTGGCTCGGCAAGAACCCCAATCGTTGACTCCCGACATCCTTTCGTGGACTTTGAGATCGTATCCTGCCGCGGTTGCAGTAACCTCGGTGATGGTATAAGCCCCAGCCGTAGGATTATGTCCTTCAAACGTATCTTCGTTATAGACCATAACCTTTTGCCCAACTTCTGGAGCGGAAACAGCGCCGGTCATCTTGGTCAACGAAAGGGATTTGGTTGAATTATCGGCGTTAGAAACGCGATACCAATAACCGTGTTTGATATTCAAAGCATCGTCATGGGTGTATTCGATCAAAGAATTCAATACCTTGACCTCTCCATGCATCTCATTGAAATGGAGGCCATCGGCCGTGCAGGTCATTAGCGAATGGCTTTCTTCTTCCAAAGCGATATTGACGCGGTTAAGGGTCAAACCTCTAGTTTTGCTAGAAACGATGCCCATGCCGCATGCGTGATGGAGATTGACGTTTTCAAGAATGACATTGGTGCATTGATCGATAGACATTGCAGAGATGTCATATTCGGAGAAAGCGAGGACAACGTAAGAAGAATTACGGGAGCGTACGATGGCCGTATTGAAAGTCACGACAATCGAATATCCGTTTTCGGCATCGCCAGAAATCGAGTAGCCAGAGAAAGCGCCACGATCGAAGATGTTGCCGCCTTGCAAAGGAATCTTGCTACGGACATCGAATTCCAGATATTCGCATAACTCTTTGTTGCTACTAAGCAATTCTTCGACAAGCGGATTGAACACGGGATCCACTTTGATGGTGCTTGTTCTAGCGTTAACATCCATATCCGTGATTTGGCCTGTCAAAGTTGAAGGCATTTCGGAAGTGATGGAAAAGCCTGTCATCATCACGTTTTCGCAAGAAGATAAGGACATGAATCCTTTCCAATTCAAATTGCGGTGTTGAATGTTGAAAACTGTATTGTGGCCAACGATGTCCACGTTTTTTAGCCCTGTCAATTCGAAGGCGCGGCTTCCTCCAAAGAAGCTGCCATCAAGGTTTAACTTTCCTTCGGGGAAATTGATTTTGATGGCCTTATCATCCCCAGAAAGAGCTTTGGCTTTTTCAAAGCAAGTAAGAGCAGCATGATAATCATCAAGCGCGTCTAACTCAAAATATTGGCGCGCGTCCTCTAGAGTAATCTCCGAGAAATTGATGACACGTCCCGCTTCATATTGACTATCTTCTTTCTCCGAAGCGAAGAAGGTTTCTTCGTCCACTTCAACGCCAACTTTTTCCGGATGAGACAAACCGAAATTATTTTTCCCCGTCAGTTCTTCATCGGCGTAGGCGGAGGAAGATAAGGCTTTGCCTAATTCTTCAACGCCCATTTCTTCCGAAGAAGTCACTTCCTCGCTGCTAGTTGAGGTGCTGATATCAGAAGATGCCTCTTCCGTCGAAGCGGATTTGCTTTCATTGCCAGATCCGCAAGCACCAAGGCCGAGCAAGACGGAAACGGCTAAAACGGCAACGTTTCTTTTCTTCATGTTAATTTCTTCCTCCCATGATTTCGTTGTTGGCTTGGGTGATGTTTGAGCACCCTTCGTTTTCGGTGACCATCGTCACGTTGGAATAAGAGTTGTCAATATAAGCCAGGTTATCTTCAATCGTGGCATCAAGGGTTTGGCGCACAGTGATCAAAGAACGCGAAGAAAGCTCTGGATAATGCATGAGGTTATGGGCGATCCTAAGCCCGTTGACAGAGCGCGTGGTAATCGCGGAGGTCGGCCCATTGTAGAAATAATTGTTTTCGACGGTGATGTCGCGAATCGCTCCAGCGACGCTATTGCCGGAAGTTCCATAAGCGAAGATCGATAAATCCCCGCCTTGGCAACGAACAATCTTGTTGTCTTTGAAGATGATTTCTTTCGGAGCGATGGCTTCACGGAAGATATCGCCAACCGAAAGCATTTGGACCGCGCCCATAATGACGTTATGGAAGGTGCATTGGGAAATCTCGCTATAACGGGTTTGGAGTAAGATTCCGCGATTACGCTTATTTTGAATCAGGCAATTGTGCAAATACATGCGGGTAGAGCGAGTATCGTTGCCTGCGCTATAGCCTTCTACGAGATTATTGGGCCTTCGATCAACAATGACGCGATAGGTCGTGCCCGAGCAAGTAGACGAAACCACGTGGTACGTGTCAATATATTCCATCGTTTCTGGATCATAGAAATCGATATCATCCCCTTCTTCAAAGCGGATGGCGCATTCATTTTGAGTCTGGTCAATCGTGATTTCGCGACTAGATTTGACGATGCTCGTGATTTTTCCATAGAAGGATTTGATATTTAACGCATCATCGTGAGAACTTTCCAAAATGCAATTCGTAATGCGGAGATCGCCTTCTAGCGCGCAGGTATGAATAATATCCGCGGTGCAAGTCATGATCCTCGCAGAATTTGGATCTTGAATAAAATTCACATGATTGAGATAGAGGTTCTCACCTGCATTGGCCCTTAATCCCATGCCAGCTGCAACATAGGTCGTCACGTGCTCGAAATACGTGTCTTTGGCTTTGGTTAACGAGAATCCAAAATGGTCATACATCGTATAAGCAACGGATACCCAGCCCCCAATGGTTGGATTTTTCAAAGAACAATAAGGGAATTTCTTGTTGAGTTTGACCGTCAATTCGTGAGCCGCTTTACTATAAGTCATCGACAGCATGCCGAAGTTATTCGCGCTGGTCGTGGAATTATAGAAGAGATTCTTATTACGGTCAGGGGAAAGCTTACCCGAGATTGGATCGCGGATGCATTCCATGAAGGAGCCCGTGTAATTAGAATTCCCATTAGGATCCCAGCTCGTATAAGCGGAGGCTGAGCAATCAAATTCTTCCGGAAGAGACAAAACGACATCGCAGTTGCCGCTAGCGTCGTAGCTATAAGATTTCACCGTCCCAGCCACCGTAGGAGAAGGATCCATATCGAAGGTAAATCCTTCCACGTGGATGTTCTCGGTTCCGGAAAAAGACAAATAAGTCGTCCAGGCATTCAAGACCCATTTGGTGTTATGGCCGAGGAAATAAATATCGCTAGCGTTCGTGACTTGGATCGCACTATTGAAGCGATATGTCCCCTCCCCAAAGGAAATAACTTTCTTTCCCGATTGGGTTCGAAGAGTATCCACTAACGCTTGCAAGGCCCTGGAATTATTCGTGTTATTAACGGAGACTTCATAATCTTCAACGCGATACACCGTAACGCCTTCTTCTGGCGTTGGATAAAGCGTTTCGTTATCCAAGGCGTCTTTATCTACCCCAACGCGCGACAAATCGGATAAGCCAATCTTTTCGCTTGTAGTAATCCTCTCGCTATAACGACCCTTAAGGCTTTCTAACGCTTCCTCACGGGTCACTTCTTCTAAAGGAATCGTACTTGAAGAAGATTCTTCTGAGGTCGAACTTTCCGAAGAGGAAATAGAAGTGGGTTCTTCAGAAGAAGTCTTGCTGCTGCTTTCCGTGGAAGGCGAAATAGAGGAAGAAGTGGGTTCTCCCGCTCCACAAGAAGCCATCGCACAAGCGGAGAGACAGAGGAAAACGAATTTATTTCTGAGGTTCATCATCCGTTTTTCCTTTCGTTATAACGGTTCAACGCGTCGTTATAGCATTGGAGCAATTCTTCGCATTGATACCCTTTCAAATTCGAAACGTATTTTTGATAGGAAGCGTCGTCATTGGGATCGTAGCCATCTTGTCCTTTGATGAAGCAACATTCCATGTATTCGAGTTGAGGGTCAAGAGCAGCTTTGATTTTGGTGATTTTGTTATATTCGGCATAATTGAGCTTGATTTCATAAGGCTCGGCCATTTTCAAATAAGGAAGATAGATCGAGCTTTGCTCGTTAAGCTTATGGATGATTTCATCGTTCATCTTCCCAACGAAATCGTTCTTCCAATATAAGGCAGCCCCAGTGCCAACGTTGGGCGTGATCGTCGCGCGATATTGTTCTTGGTTACCAACCCAACTCTCCGGAACATGGAATGTCCAAGAGGTATGCGCTTCATCGTCCCAATCCCAATTCTCACCTTCGACGCCATAGGAAATAAGTTGAGCGCCTAGATCGCTATAGAGGATATCCAATAAGCGCGCCACTTCCCTGACATAGGGGGTACGTGTGGGTATACAAGCGCCATCAGGAACGAAATAGCCTAGATGCGTATGTACTTTATTGCCGGTATAGGTTGCGGCACGGACAGGAGCGATCGTCGTATATTGATCTTCAATTTCGTAGCCCGTAACAATATATGGGGCAGCGGAAACGAAGCAGCCAAGTTGTCCTTGAATGCCGTATTGAGCCATTTGGGCATCGGTGGTAATCGTGAAGGTTTTGTCATGGAGCAAACCTTCGGAATATAAGCGATGGGCGAATTTGAGATATTCGCGATATTCCGGGGTTAACGGAACGTAATCGTATTGGCTCCAATCATCGCGGATCTCTGGACCATAAGAAACGTAACCATAGGCTTGGAGGATGTAGTTCCGTAAATATTGCAAAGACTTCGAAGTCACAGGAATCTCATCGTTCGGGTTGCCATTGTCATTGGCGTCATATTGCTTGAAGGCGGAGAGGATCTCGTAGAATTCATCCAAGGTCTCCACTTCGTTCGCGCGCTTTAAATGAAGTCCATAGTTCTCGTTAAGATTCTTGATCCATTCATCATTGATGAACATCTTGTAGGTCAAATCTCGCGCCACGTCC
>CAMOEH010000023.1 GCA_946612055.1 uncultured Bacillota bacterium
AGAATCGCCAGTGATCACAGGGGCCGTCCGTAAAAATTCGCTTGCTTATAAGCTGCTTTATCGCTGGAGCAAGAAAATTTATGAGAAAGCCGATGAAATATTGGTTTCTTCTCCATCCTTCATTGAATATTTCAAAGAAGTCCTAAAACTTGATGGTCATCCGATTGCTTATGTGCAACAGCCTCCTTTGCTTTGCGAGCAAGTTGGCAAAGATGTGGTTTATCCTTCTGGCCATCATTTTGTCTATGCCGGGAACATTGGAACCATCCAGCTTGTAGAAAACCTAGTGAAGGCGTTCTCTTTAATGGAAAATAAGGAGACTTATCTCCATTTAATTGGGATGGGAAGCAAAGAAACATCCGTAAAAGAATTGATACGTGAACTGAAATTAGAAGACCGTGTTCATTTCTATGGTCCAAAAGCAAGAGGGCTGACCGCGACTTATTACCACAACGCCGACGCTATTATCGTGACCCTTCATGATGGGGGATGGGTTGGCAAGACCATTCCTAACAAATTGACCTCTTCTCTATATTTCGCTCGTCCGATCCTAGCTTGCATCCAAGGGGATGGAAGGAGCGTTCTTGAAGAAGCGGGCGGTTCTATTTTCTCGGAAGACGAAACGCCATCTTCTTTAGCTAAGGCAATGGAAAAGATTGCTTCGATGAGCGAAGAAGAAAAGAATGCATTAGGACGAAAAAACCGTAATTATTTCGATAAGAATTGTTCGTTTGAAGAATGTGTCGAACGCATTAACGAGCATTTAATGAAATCAAAAAATTAACAATGTCATTTCCAACGGCCTGCAGACCAAAGGAAGCAAAGACTTTTTCGACATCTACGTTATTTTTTAGTCCCGTGAATTTTTTCTTGGAATTGAGGTGCTCTTTGAAGAAGGAAGCCAAGCTTTCTGTAACGTCTCCTTCCTTATTCGAGATGAGGTTCCAAGACTCTTCAAACAAAGGGGTAAGAGCAGAGGAATAAGTCGCGGCCATAGGCACCGGGAAGGAAAGATATTCGAGATCTTTAGAAGGCACGGATACAAGATCTAATTTCGAATTAAAGAACCTTGGATTGACGTTCAAGGAAGCGTGAGATTCGTATTGATAATTCTCTTCCTTCGAAATCTGGCCTAAGAAATAGATTCGCTTTTTCGCCAAAGCGGATGGATTTAAGAATTTCTCATAGGGACCATGGCCCGAAATAACAAGATCATAATCAGGTTTTGCGGACAAATATGCGTCAATTAAGGCTTTTACGCCATCTTTGATATATAAGGCTCCTCCGTAGTAGATATATGGTTTTTCGTGTGGATTTCTATCGGATGAGAAGCGTTCAACAATGCCGGATTTCACGAGATACGGTGCCTGGCTTTTGTTGAATAAATTGACAAGGCCATTAGTCAAGCAAACATAACCATCGGCATGGGCAGATAACTTTTTGATGTTACGGATATATTTTGGGGTGACACCGCTGATATTTTTCGGGTCATCGGTGCAGATTGCGATGCGTTTTATCCCCAAAGCGGAGGCAGCTTTTTTTGCCGCTTTTGCTAGATGAAAATTTAAAGAATCGTAGAGCAAATAGGTATCGCTTGGATTGGCGTTGCTGAATTGTTTTTGGATGCGCTTAGCAATGATTTTTCCTTGTGAAAGGTAACGCCTTATCTTCCCTTGTAATGGCGAGTGGTAAACGAAATCGGTAGGGCCAAAAGGATCGAATTCTTTTTCTTCGATGATGCCTTCGTTGTTGGGGATTAGGCTCTGGATTGATACATTGGCGTAATTCGATAAAGCCGCGATCATCTTGCCATGGAAATTTTGCCCAGCGGGGTTGGGCTTATTAAAAGCTCGCTGCACCAAGGTGGCGAAATCATGTTCATCAATATAGTTGGTTAAATAAATGATGTTCATTGTTGATGAAGAAGCTCCTGAAAATATTCAAAATGCACTTTTGCCGAGTGTTCGATGGTGTTGGTTTGAGCAAGTTCGGATGCTTTTATGGCCATCTCCTCATTTAAAGAATTGGCCGCTTTAACAATTTCTTCTTCATCGAGGTTGACTAAGAAACCATTGATTCCGGATTGAATCAATTGGGTCGCCGAATTGGATCCTTTGCTTGCAATGACGGGGATGCCTTGGGTCAATGCTTCATTGATGACGTGACCATAGATATCCTCTTTCGAGAGGAAGATAAAGGCATCACAGCAAGAGAAAAAAGAAAGCAAATCGGCGTGCTTCATAAATGGGTGAAGACAAACGTTCTTAAGTCCCAATTCCCGAATTGTGGCTTCGTATTGGCTTTTTAATGGACCCTCGCCAACGATATACAAAACATAATCTTCGGGCATCTTGGGCCAAATTCGAATCAATTGCTCAAAATTTTTCCGAGGGATGAATTGTCCAGTTGAGACGAAGACCTTCTTCCCTTGAATGCCAAATTTCTTTCTTAGAACATTTTTTTCTTCTAAAGGAAGCGGTGCTTTCAGAACCTCTTTTTCAAAAACGGTCGAATAGGGATAAAAGGCAATTTTGCTTTCTTCCGCGCCATAATGGGTCAAATAGGCTTTGGAACTTTCTTCCGGGGCAAGATAGTAATCGGCATTAGAAATATATTTACGTTTCAGCTTGGCTTTCCAATTGGCTTCTTTTTTGGGGACAATGCCGCCATTGATATAGAAAAGATAAGGAATGTGATGCTTGCGGCAATAGGAAATTGTCCTTCTCTCGGTTAGCGTTCTCCATCCATTGATAACAACTAAGTCAAATTGTTTCTTCTTTAAAAATTTAATAGGGACGTGCGTGTAATTATCAATGCCACCAAGATAAATGGAATTGGCGATGGTTTCATGATAATTGATTGCTTTTTGGGAATAGAAAGTCGCGTTTCTCCCTTTTTCGCGATGACGTTCGAAAACGACGGTAAGGTCGACAAGTTTTCCCAAGACGTTGAAGAAATCGACTTTGTAAGGTGCGGGATGGTTGAAAACCCAAAAGACTTTCATAGTCGTATTATCTCATTTTTCTTTTATAATGTGGCGATGGAAAAGGCATGGTCTTCTTTCTTTGCTTCGATTAAAAGCAAGCCTTATTCGCTTTCTCTGCACCATTTTTTGGATGAAGAATATGCCAAATATACGGTTTATCCGCCGCGGCAATTGATGTTTTCCGCTTTCGCTAAAACCGATCCAAAATCATTAAAAGCCATCATCATTGGCCAAGATCCATATCACGAGCCTGGACAAGCTATGGGAATGTCCTTTTCGGTTCCTAAAGGCTGCCCTTTGCCTCCCTCTTTGCTCAATATTTATAAAGAAATAGAAAACGACCTCGGGGTCAAAATGAATTACCAAAATGGCGATCTATCTTATTTGGCCGAACAAGGAGTGCTTCTTCTCAATGCATATTTGACCGTAAGGAAAGGAGAGCCTCTTTCTCATCGGAGGGAAGAATATGACTCCTTTGTCGATGATGTCTTGTCTTATTTGGATACAATCGATACCCCGATGGTGTTCTTGCTTTGGGGAGGCTTTGCCAAACGCTACCAAAGCAAAATCAACAATCCCCATCATTTGATTTTGACTTCCGTTCATCCTTCGCCTTTATCTGCCAATCGAGGCGGATGGTTTGGGAAGCATCTATTTAGTCAGACCAACGCTTTTCTTGAGAAAAACGGGAGAAACCCTATTGACTGGTGCAATAAATAGAGTAGATTGATTACATCCGGAGCTGGCCAATTAGCCGGCTGAGAGGAACCGTGATCCGGTTCGACGGCACCTGATCCAGGCAATGCTGGCGTAGGAACGATCGCTTTTTGCCTTCAGGTATGTCTTCTTGGAGGTCTTTTTTATGGAAGAACAAGTCACTTCACAAGTTCAGGAAAAACCGGCTTCGTCAAAAGAAAGTGGCCTTTTGAACTTTTTCAAAAAGTGGGGATGGCTTTTGGCAGTTGGCTTTGGAATCGCGGCCATTGCCTTTATGTTCGCACCCATGATTCATTATGAAATCCGCGAAGCAGTTTATGATGCGGCAGGGGAGAGAGTCTTCAAAGAAGATTTCGTCTACTCCATGCATCTTTACGATTATTTCTCCAATTCTTTCCCTTTGAATTGGACAAGCATCGTTACCTTGGCGTTCTTGCTACTTGGGGTTTCTTTCGCGATCGTTAGCCGATTCCATAAAGATTTTTCGATTGCCGCGGCTTTAGCGTTTTTGCTTTCGATATGTTTCTTGCTTCTAGCAAAAGAATTCTTCCAAGCCGAAGAAAATGCCGTGATGGATCACGCCTTGATTGCCCCGATAGATCACGTCATTGCCGAAGGTGAATATCAGGATAATTCGTTGCATGGCGTCTCCTTGGCCTGGGGAAGCGCGTTGTCGATTACCTTCTCTGCGCTTGCTTTCGCGGCTGCGACAAACCATTCCTTTACCGAGGACACTTTCAATGTTCGCGATATTGCCGAAGATGCCGTCTTAATTGCCATGGCCTTCGGCTTGAACTTCCTTAAAATCCCCGTTGGAGCTACGGGAGGATCGGTTAATTTCCAGATGCTTCCTTTGATGGTTATCGCCATAAGGAAAGGCCCCGTGCATGGGTTTTTATGTGGTGGAATCATCTATGGCTTATTGACCTGCCTTACCGATGGCTATGGATTTGCTTGCTACCCGTTTGATTATTTGATTGGGTTTGGTTCGGTTGCCGTTTTGGGCTTCTTCCGAAACCTCATTTTGCCAAAGGACGCGAATGGGTATAACGTGAAGAGCATGCTTTTCTTGCTTTTAGGAGGAGTTCTTTCCACCTTTGTCCGTTTTGCTGGATCAAACATTTCTTCCATGGTTGTTTATGGCTATACCTTGAAAGCCGCTCTTGCATACAATTCGTTCTACATCCCTCTTTCTGGCGCGATTTCCTTTGGGATGCTCATCGCCTTATATGGCCCACTTGTGAAATTAAACCAACGCTTCAACGTCTCGAGACATTGATTTCTTTATAAGAAAAGAAGAGACCTCTATAATATTCGGGAGGTAAATTTATGGACGAAGAAAAGCTTGATAATCCCGAAACGAGTGTCGATGAAGATTTTGCCGATTCCTTTCAGCCGGCTGAACCTGCCCCTGCCCCAGCACCAGTAGAAGAAGCTCCCGTTGAGGAAGCAAAGCCTGAGGAAGAAGAAAAGCCAGAAGAATATATCGATGAGCCGGATATTGAAGATCCAGAGAGTCCCTTCCCGGTAGAAGAAGAAAAGGAAGAGGAAACTCCGGAAGCTCCTGCTAAAAAGAAAAAAGAGACCCCGGTCTATGAATATAAGGATCCTCGCTTGGCAAATATTGAAAAAGCCCGCGCGGATTTCTCCAAGATTTACCGCAAAGGAAATATCATCAAAACCATCATTTCGGTCGCGGCTTTAGCCGTTATTATCGTCGGCTGGATTGTCCCGACCACTCTTTTAAAAGATCGTGGCATGGTGGGGTTATATATCGCCTTGGGGGTTGCTGCCTTTGGTGCAATCGCCATGTTCATTGCTTCTTTCCTCATCAAAAAGAATGGCCAAAAGGCGATGGATTTCTATTTCACCTCCTTTTACGAAAACCTCCATCAATATATGTTCGATGGCCTAGAAATCGAGAATCTCCAAGGTGGATACAAAGACAAAATCACCGCGGATGAATTCAAGGCGATGGGCGTCTTCTCTAACGTTGCTTCAATCGGCTCTAGAGACAATATCTCCTTTATTTATAAAGGAACGGAGTGCTCTTTGGTTGATTGTGCAGCCGAAAAAGATAGTGGAAAAGGC
>CAMOEH010000024.1 GCA_946612055.1 uncultured Bacillota bacterium
CTTATTAGATCGTTAATGGAACGGTTATTTGCTTAAAACCGGCCTTAAACCTGCACGTCAAACTGCTTTTTTCAAAGGGTGAGACATTGAAATTGGGCCTTACTGAAGATAAGTTCAGTGAAGATATGTTCAGTAAGAACGAGAAAGAAATCATGTTATGCACGGCAAGGCTAGTACGACATCACTCCGCTCTTTTTGAAGGTAGGAAGATGCGATAAAATGAACCTATGGAAATCAATAAAACCGCAAACGGAAACGAACTGAATCTTTGCTTAAAAGGAAGCCTCGATACCGAGACTTCGCCCCTATTAGAAGAAACGATTGCTTCTTCTTTAAACGGGATTCAATCTTTGATTTTTGATTTCAAAGATCTCGATTATGTTTCTTCTGCCGGGTTGCGTGTCCTTCTTGTCGCACAAAAGATTATGGGCAAGCAAGGAAAGATGGTCATTAAAAATGTCAACGAAGAAATCATGGATATCTTTGATATGACGGGATTTTCTTCGATTCTCGATATCGAAAATTAAAGCAAAACGAGTTCTACTTTCTCTTGATGGATGCTAAATGGGGTAGGCCCATTGACGACCTTTCGGCATTGATCGAGGGTCTTTTGCATTTTCCCCGCGACGATTTTTAATCCAGCGACGATCTTTTCGTCATCGCTATCGATTTCCATCACGAAGCGCTTATCTTCAATTCTCAACGCTTTGACGGCATCGTGTTTCATGAATTCGATCAAATCGATTTCGTGGGTGATTTTGCTTAGATCATAGATGGCGTGGGAATTTCGCGAGGCCGTGACGTCGATTTCATCGGCTAGACGCACCAAGGCAGATAGATAAGGGAGACAAATGGTATTGCCGTTAGGAAGAGGCAAGGCCAATGGATATTCTTCCCGATCTTCTAGGTCGGTTTTCCGGTGCCCGCGCGAGATTTGACGGATGGCAAAGCGGTGGGCAGGAGAGGGGAATTCAAAAAAGCGAGCGTATTTTTCAATGAGCAAGCCCGAATATTCATTATGGAAATCGCGGATGATTCGGGGAAGATCTTCGCGAGAATGGGTTAAAAAATAATCCTTGAAATCGATCTTCTTGGAGAATTCTTCGAAGTCTTGACGGCTAATGCCCATACCCGTGTCATGGAAATAGCATCCGACAAGGATGGCATAGATTTCATCGGCGTTGAGTTTATCGATTTGATCGCCGATCAAGTAATTGCAGAATTCGATGATGTTAAGGGAATGAAGTTCCGTATGGTCGGTGAATTCGGGGAAGATCAATTGGTAATTGGAAAGCAGATGCTGCATCGCGAAGACGGTGTCTTTGAAGCGGGTGTGAAGATTTTTGTCTAGCTCCCTTAGCCTTCGTTCCAAAGCGTAATCGTATTGGCCCATAGAATTATCCTTCTAACAGGATTATAGCAATAACGCGCGCGTATCCTTAAATAAGAATTACGTCGTTAGAAGGCTCCGCTGTTCGATTTTGTCTAAAAGTCGTTTCTTTTCTTTATATTGTTGCTAGGATATAGGCAAGGAAAAGGAGATATTCCATGAAAAAGATCGCCGACCTCATCAAGCCGTATGTTTCGATTATCTTTGGGACGTTGTTATTCCTCTATTATCTAAATTGGCTCTCGTTATCGGGAACTGGATTAGCCATTGGCATCATCGCGACGGTTTTATCCGTCTATTATCTAGCAGCGGGAATCCTTGGGGTGATATTGGGTGAGAAATTTAGCCCAGGATTAAAGAAAGGGTTTGACATTGCATCCATCGTTTCTTTCCCGACGTTTTTCTTCGTCCTCCTTCTGATTTTGACGATCGATGGAGCCGATTCGATGGGCCCGACAGGCTGGGTCATCAGTATTTTGGGCATGATTGCTTCCTTGGCTGCGGCTTTGATCTATTTATTGGCCAAGCTTATTGATAACGAAGTATTAAAGAAGCTTTCTTATTTGTTTGCCGCGATCTTCGTCTTAGCGATGCTTTTAAATGTTCTATTCGACATCGCGGGGAATCCGGTCGCTCTTGGATTCATCGACGTTTTAGCGGTTGTAATTTACGCTTTATTCGCCTATATGCTCTTCCTTTCTTTGCCTCGAAAAGAAAAAGCCCAAGAAGAGGAGAAGGAATAATTCCAATTTTCCCATTGATTGACGGGGAAAAGATTTTTTACAATTCCCTATTTTATTGCTACAATTCGTTTTTGCTGGATAAGCAGCTTATTTATGAGTGACTATAAAATGCGGACGTCGCAGAAAATATATCTACCATTAAAACGGTTGATCGCGATTGTTGGTTCTCTTGTCGGCATTTTGGTTTGCTTCGTTTTGCTTTGGTGGTGGGTGATCCCAGTGAATGCCATCGTGACTAGAGGCCATCCTTTCTTTGTCCAAGAACGTTTAGGCAAGCATAAGAAAGTCTTCAAATTGATCAAATTCCGTTCGATGCGGGTGGACGCCAATCCAAACCTTGCCCCATCGGATATGAATGTCGATACCCAACGTTCGATGGAAACGGGCTTTGGGAAATTCATGCGAAAGACGAGCATCGACGAGACACCTCAATTATTTAATATC